>PKYU01000234.1 GCA_003132765.1 Chitinophagaceae bacterium
GTGATGGTTGAAGATCACCCATATGATTATAAAGATTTTCAAGGCATAATCCCGGAAGGAAATTATGGGGCTGGGATAGTTGAAATTTGGGACAAAGGGACTTATACTGATAGTCAATATTCCCAAAAATCAGTTGCTGAAAAAATGATCCGCGATGGTTTAGAAGCCGGTAATATTAAGTTTATTTTATCCGGTGAAAAGCTGAAGGGAGAATTTGCCCTTGTACAATTGAGAGGAAAATCAAAAAAGAATTGGTTGTTAATAAAGCACCATGATCAATACGCTGTTGATAACGATTACAATAGCGAAGATTATACAGAAAAAAATTCCCCAATTAATAAATGGCTTAGGGAAAGCAAAGCATAATTGAGAATTAATTCTCCTGCATATTAAAAGTGGCTGGAATCCCTGAAATATATGTAATAGAACCAGTTATATTTAGAAAGAAAATAATAAAGGCGTTTCCGATATGAAAGACCAAAAAGAAGATAAAAGAAATTCGGCGAAAAAGGATGCAGATTTGCTAACAGGTGAAAAGATTTTCGTTCTTGGAAAATCAAAAGTGAAAGTCACTCATCTGGAAAAGATTTTTTTCCCGGAAGACAGCATCTCAAAAGGAGATATGATAAAGTATTATATGTCCATGTCTGAATACATTCTTCCTTACCTGACAGGAAGGCCACAATCACTGTTTAGAAACCCTGATGGAATAAATGTCAAAGGATTTTTCCAAAAAGATACCGGTGGTAAAGTTCCTTCATTTGTAAAAAGTAAAAATATTTTTTCCGAGTCAACAAAAAAGGAAGTTAATTATATAGTTTGTGATAATTTAGCCACCTTAATTTATCTCAATAATTTAGGTTGTATTGAGATTAATCCCTGGCATTCTACCATAAAATCGCTTGACAACCCGGATTATATGATCATTGACCTTGATCCTTCTGAAAAAAATACATTCAACGAGGTTATTGAAGTAGCCCTTGTCGTTAAAAAATTCCTTGATATAGCAGGCGCTCCATCATTTTGTAAAACTTCCGGATCAACAGGTATTCATATTTATGTTCCCTTGGAGAAAAAATATAAGTACAGACCAGTTAAGGAATTTGCTCATAAAATTTGTCATTTGGTCAATTCACAATTAGGGGATTTTACCACACTTGAAAGGAACCTGGAAAAAAGGGAAAGCAATCATATTTACCTGGATTATCTCCAAAACAGTAAAGGCCAGACAATCGCTTCCGTTTATAGTTTGCGTCCGAAGACGGGGGCTATGGTTTCTACTCCTTTAAAATGGGAAGAAGTAAAAAAAGGATTAACTCCACAATTATTTACCATTCACAATATGAAGGAGCGAGTAACCAAAACTGGAGATATCTTTAAAGGAATTTTAGGAAAAGGAATTGACCTACAAAAACTCCATACGAGATTGGATGCTTAAAGCGACAGTATTTTTTCTAATAGATTTTTTCTTTTTGTATCGGATTCGCTTTTTTCTTCTTTATCCTTCTTCTTCGCAACTAATGCAGCTATACCATATTGAAGCGCAGTACCAAGGGTTTTCTTAAACATTCCTGCAGATTTACCAACAAGAAGCCTCTTTGAAAAATATCCTGCACCCAAACCTAAGGCTACTTTTAAGAGATTGCTCCTGATTTCTGATGATTCCTGGAAATGGTGCATTGTGTTTTTTAGAATATTGGAAGGTTTCAGTCCCTCAAGTATAGCATGAACATCATCTTTCATATTCTCTTCAAGCAACATCCTTTTTCTTTCCAGTCTCTCAATGGCCAGTTCAAGGTCACCAACAGAAGTTATTTTCCCATGTTTTCCTATCTCTTTTTCTTCAATCATGATTTCCTGAAAATGTTTTGAATCAATAGCTAATCAATTAACTCCTTAATCAATTTATTGGTAACCCTGGTTTTAATCAGTTTGTGCCTCATTGAATAAAATATCAGACCTATGATCAGATAAAGCCCACCCATTACGAAAAATCCAAAATAGGATTTACCCATTAATTCGCTAATAAGAAGCGCTGCGCCTACCGTGAAGCACAACAATACTGCGCTAATGATTATTATTAAAACAAGAGTTGTAATGGAAGCAGCCATGAAACCCGCAGCTTTATTTATACTTTTCAGTTTAAATAATTCGAGCCTTACTTCAACATAGTCTTTGAATTTTTGAAATAACTCCTCCACACCATTAGGCTTGGTTTCCATTTTTTATTTTTTAATAACACAACTTCAAAATACTTACCGTATTGGGAAATGAGAAATTCTAAGACATAGAGCTTCGAACATCACTTTTCATAGCATGCGCTTTTTCTTTTGCCTGAGTTACAAGGTCTATCCCCAAGTTGTTGCTTTCTGATACCAGGCCGGACAATTTTTGTTTTGCATTATCATATTTTTCAGACACGGAATCTGCAATCTCAGCATATTTATCTTTTAGCGAGTCTGCCAGATCTGAACCTTTTTCTGCAATTTTTCTCCTGGTTTCTATGCCCTTATCCGGAGCAAATAAAATTCCAAGGATTGCACCTGCTACTACTCCAGCCAGTACGCTTGCTAATACTTTTCCTAATCCCATAGTTTTAATTTTTAATAGTTAATAAATATTTTAATAATATACATTAAATATAATGCCAGAAAAAATAAAGTTTCATAGATACCTGCTTAAATCTATTTTAGAGACAGAGTTTAACATATCATTCTAACTTAATCTCACCTTAAATTGTTTTTAAAGTTATAAGAACTTTTTTTCTTGTTTAAGAAGGATATAATTGCCTTCTTCTTTAACATATTGCAAAGTTACTAAAACATAATAATTCTCATTTTATTTACCCTCTTTGCTTTGTGTCGGGGCTTCATTGAATAGAAATATCTTTTATTACCAGATAATACTTTATTTCAAAGGGATTTCCCTTTCATTACAAAAACAAACTTTTATCAAATATATCATAAAATGAAGGTGTTATATTTTACTAACTTTTCATTAATAATATCATACTTAATTTTGACCAAGATTGCTTTTTACCTCCCTTAAGATATGATCAAATTAATCGTAGATAAGATTGCTGACAGAATAAGATGGGGATACCTCACTGCATTTATTATTTTGTTAGTTACATACATTGTTTCATTTGTTTATACCCAAAATGTGATGAAGCAATCAAAGTTGGTAAATCACGCCAACGAAGTCATTCATGACCTGGAGAATTTAGTTGGATTTGTTACCCAAAGTGAATCTGCAGCCAAAGGATATATTATAACAGACAAAAAGGAAATACTTCAAAAATATTATCAAAGTAAAAAGAATGCAGATTCAGTTTATAGAAGGTTAAAACTTCTTATAACTGACAATCCAGTACAACAAAAAAGTCTTGATACGCTTAATTTTCATATTAATGAGGAATTTGCCTGGATAGAGCGGGTTTTCAAAATGTTTGATTCAATGCATACTATTTCCAGCCAGATTTTAATTGCAGAGGACCAGGGAATTCAACGGATGAGTGTTGTAGAGAATTTTACGATGCAAATGCAAAATAATGAAAAGCAATTATGGCAAAACAGAAACACTCAATTAACAAAATATTCGAAGACAATTAAGGTCATAATTATTGTTTCACTATTTGTAGCAGTTCTCCTGACTCTTTATTCAATTATTACCTTTAACAGGGAAAATAAAGAAAAACGAAAGGCAAATCTGAAGACAATCGCATACAGGAAGCAATTGGAAATGAGGGTGGACGAACTGGCTGCTTTAAATGAAGAGTTAATAGAATTAAGAAATATTGAAAAATTTGCTGCAACGGGCAGAATCTCCCGAACTATTGCGCATGAAGTGAGGAATCCACTGACCAACATCAACCTGGCTGTTGACCAAATAAAGAGCGAAGCCCCTCAGGGTAAAGAAGTGGATCTTTTAT
>PKYU01000613.1 GCA_003132765.1 Chitinophagaceae bacterium
AATTGCCATTAAATATATAGGCGTTGTCTTCTTACTCACCTTTTCCGGATCATACCATTGAGAATTCGCAGACTGAACAATAAAAAGAAGGCTATATGAGGCAATCAGGTACTTAAACAACAAATTTCATTTTTTAGGTTTCTTAATACTTAAAATTAATACGAATTGTTTTGGATATTATGTAACGGCGTGTTAACATCATTTCGTATTGATCAGGGAACATTTATGTATTTGTGTATTTGCAACGAAAGTTCCCAATTAGGGTGCGACTTGATGTAATCAATAATAAAAGGGATAACTGTCGCAGCCTTACTCCATTCGGGTTGCAGGTAAGGTTTACAATGAGGTGATACCAAAGCGCTGTATTTTTCTGCCCAGGCAAAATCTGATTTATTGAAAATAATAATCTTTAACTCATCTGCCTTTTTTAAGATATCCGGAAGGGGCGGTTTAAATTTCTTAGGCGAGAGGCAAATCCAATCCCAATTGCCGGTGAGAGGATGCGATCCTGAAGTTTCAATATGATTGCTAAATCCCTTGCTATGGAGCATTTCAGTCAATTTAGTAAGATTATACAAAGTGGGTTCACCCCCGGTTATGACAGCCATCCTCGCTGGAAATTCCAATGCGCCGGAAATAATTTGGTTAATAGATTGAGGCGGATACAGTTCTTTGTCCCAGCTTTCTTTTACATCACACCATACACATCCAACGTCGCAACCAGCAAGCCTGATAAAATAGGCTGCCTTTCCCTGGTGAAAACCTTCTCCCTGCAAAGTATAAAACGATTCCATCACGGGAAGCAAGGGGGTTTTATTTGTGTGTTTTTCAGTAATCATTTCAATAAAAGTTATGGATAATTTTTATGGCTTTAATAGGTTAGGTTTTAAGGAGCATTGGGAAAAATAAGTTTTAGAATATTTTGGCAAACTTCAAAAATTAGCTGTCGATATCCCTTTTTGCACATGCATGATATGTGTTAAGCAATAACGCAGCAATTGTCATTAATCCAACACCACCCGGAACGGGTGAAATATAACTACACCTGGGAGCTACCTTTTCAAAATCAACATCTCCCTTTAATGCATAACCGCTTTTCTTTGTTTTATCTTCAACCCGGTTTATTCCAACATCTATTACGACGGCATTTTCCTTAACCATTTCGGATTTTAGAAATTCAGCTTTTCCAATTGCAGCAATTATTATATCAGCCCCAAGGCAAATTTGTTCCAGGTTTTTTGTTTTTGAATGACACAGTGTTACTGTGGCGTTTCCGGATGGTGAATTTCGGCTTAATAATATGCTTATGGGAGTTCCTACAATATTACTTCTGCCTATAACTGCTACATTTTTTCCCGTTGTCTCAATATGATAATGTTGAAGCAACAACATTATTCCATAAGGGGTGGCAGAAAGAANNAACCATTTTGCCAACATTCACCGGGTGAAACCCGTCAACATCCTTTTCCTGAGAAATTGCATATATAACCTTCTCTTCAGAAATATGCTTTGGCAAAGGAAGCTGCACCAATATTCCATCTACATCTTCATCGTCATTAAGTTTTTTGATCTGCATCAGGAGCTCGGCTTCTGAAATTGATTCCTCTAATCGTACTAATGTTGATTTTATGCCGGTTTCATGGCAGTTTTTCACTTTTGATGCCACGTAGGTCTCGCTCGCTGCATTGTTTCCTACCAGAACTGCAGCAAGATGGGGCATTTTTTTTCCCAATGCCTGTAAGGCCAAAATTTTATTCTTTACATCATCTTTTATGGCTCTTGAAGCCACCTTTCCATCTAATAATTGCATCCCGCAAAATTAACTACATGTGTTTACTTAAAATGATTTTTTAAATATATGTGCGGTTAATTAATATTTTGAGAGGCTTCAATGATTAATAATTGAATTAACTGCCAACTTATAAATCAAATCTCCGTTGACTTTTTATGATTTTGCTAAATAGGGTTCTTTAACCTTAATAAAAATATAATGATAAAGCTGGTCTGCCTTATTACCTTATTTTGTTATATATTTTTTGATACTTTCTCTATATTTTCAGAGAGAAAAGGCACTCGATGCAAGGTTTAAAATATAAAAAGGGCTATATTATTAAGTCAATTTTCATTTTATTTAGAATAAGGTAATAAGGTGGGTTTTTTGGACAATTTTTTTCTATTAAGATTGCTTATTTAAGAGGATTAATTATTCAATAATTCTTCTTCAATAACAAGACGCATCTTACCATTTTAATTACCTCATAAAATTAATCAGGCATTTGCACGGAATTTTTAAAAATTAATTTTTATTTTTATTTGAATACTAAAACGTGGCTTTGAAAAAAATCTACCTTAATTTATTATTTGGGATCATTCCTTTATTCCTAACAGCTTAGGCTTTGAAAAGGCCTGTGTCACCTGCTTACATAGGAATGGGCGCTTACAGTACCGGTCATGCAGATGCATTTTCAATTACCTCAAACCAGGCTGCCCTTGCACAAATAAGAAACCCGGCCATTGGTGTTTACGGCGAGAAAAGATTTTTGCTGAATGCTGCAAATATGTATTCATCAATAATTGCTTTACCCTCAGCCAAAGGAAATTTTGCCTTGCAGATAGACTATTTCGGGTTTAAAAATTATAATGAATCCCAGGTTGGCCTTGCCTATGCCAGGAGCCTGGGAAGTAATATTGATATTGGAATAAAATTCAATTATTATTCTTTTCATATTCCCAATTATCAAAGTTCTTCAACTTTCAATTTTGAAATCGGGGCAATCGTTCATTTTTCGGAAGAGTTCCATGCAGGAATTCATTTTTATAATCCTGTAGGTGGAATATTATCAAAAACTGAAAATGAAAAATTGAGTTCCATTTATACTTTGGGATTAGGCTATGAACTTTCAGAAAGTTTCCTACTAAGAGCAGAAATCGTTAAGGAAGAGGGTTTGCCGGTAAACGTGAATGCAGGCGTGCAATATAATTTTCAAAAACAATTTTTTGTTCGGGGAGGTATCACTTCAGATAATGCCTCTCCTTATGCAGGTGCCGGAGTGAGCTGGCGCAATATCAGGATTGATGTATATGCGGGATATCATTCCCAGCTTGGTATCAGCCGGGCTTAATGATGATTGTAAATTTAAAAAGTAAAGAGGTTGGAAAGAACTGAGAACATAAAATATTCTATATGTGCTTTAATTTTTTCACTACTGAGCTTTTGTACTCAATATACTTTTGCACAAATAACTTCCGGAGATGCTGACGAACCTCCACCCCTGGTAGAGTAGCAATTGGAAAACTTAACCGAGTCCATGAAGACGAAGAAATTGAAGATGATTCTTACCTTCAGGATTTAGCTCAGTTTCTAAAGGATCCTGTTAACTTAAACTATGCTGACAGAGGCCTGCTGGAGGAACTGAAAATTATTTCCGCCATTCTCTAATAGATAATTTAATTGCTTACAGGAAACTGCTAGGCAATCTTATCAGCATTTACGAATTGCAAGCTGTTCCGGGCTGGGACGTAAATTTTATCAGGCGAATAAGGCCGTNNACAAAGTTGAAATTTTAAATTCTATCGGCAGCCGGCTAAAAAACGGGGAACATACCATCCTCATTCGCAGCTCGCGGATATTGGAAAGATCAAAAGGATATTTATTGGATCGTTCGGCAACAGCTAATTATTATCCGGGGAGTCCCCAAAAAATATTATTGCGCTATAAATACCGTTTTAAAAACTACCTGCAATTTGGCATTATGGATGAAAAAGATGCAGGTGAACAATTTTTCAGANNTGTAAGAAACCTTGGGATTATCAAATCGCTCGTAATTGGAGATTTCTCAGTAAATCTAGGCCAGGGATTAACCCAGTGGCAGGGGCTTGCTTTCGGTAAAGGTTCTGAAATAATAAATATAAAAAGACAATCAGATGTTTTAAGACCTTATAATTCTGCCGGTGAAATCGCTTTTAACAGGGGAGTTGGTATTACACTGAACAAAAAAAATTGGGAAGCAACAGCTTTTGCAAGCTACCGNNCCCCAATTTTGTTACTGATACATTAAATTATAATGATTACGTTTCATCGCTTCAAACTTCAGGGTACCATCGCACTAACGGCGAAGTGAACGATATGAACAGCCAGGGACAACTTTCGGCCGGGGGAAATATCGGGTATTCTTATGAACGATTTCTTGTCGGATTCAATGTAGTTCATTATGATTTTCAGTACCCCATTTCAAAGCAGGGATATTTGTATAATGCCTTCCTCTTTTATCCGGCAAAACGGCCAGTAATTATAGTGTTGATTACAGTTGCACTTTTAAGAATATGCACTTCCTTGGAGAAGCGGCGATAGATAATAGCCTTAATAAGGCATTCGTAAATGGGTTACTAATTAGTACAGATGCGTATGTAGATATGAGTCTTTTATACCGGAAAATTTCCCGCAGATACCAGTCGCTCTATACAAATGCTTTTACTGAAAATACTTATCCTACAAATGAGAGCGGCCTGTTTGCAGGAATCTCGATTTCACCATCGAGTAGCTTTAAAATAAACGCTTATGCAGATTTTTACAGTTTCCCCTGGCTCAAATACCGGTTGATGCCCCATCTGCTGGACAGGAATACATGATTCAATTAATATACCAGCCAAATAAACAGGTTGAAATATATACCAGGTATCGCTCAAAAATGAAAGCCATTAATTACAATCCGGGAAACCTTGCTTTAAATCCGGTTGTTTTAAAACCAAAACAAGAATTAAAAACATAATTTTCTATTAAAATAAACAGATCCTTCACCTTCAGGTCCAGGGTGGAACTGGCCTGGTTTGATAAAATTGGGGATAATCCCCAAAATGGTTTTTTAATTTTCAGTGATATCATATATAAGCCACTGCAAAGGCCCTTCTCCGCTAATATGCGGTTGCAATATTTCGAAACTGAAGGGTATGATAGCAGAATTTATGCCTTTGAAAATGATGTACAATTTA
Source organism: Chitinophagaceae bacterium (assembly GCA_003132765.1). GTDB lineage: Bacteria > Bacteroidota > Bacteroidia > Chitinophagales > Chitinophagaceae > Ginsengibacter. The sequence goes on from PKYU01000613.1 coordinate 4,990, forward strand.
GTTATTCCATCCCGGTCTTTTTTGACAAAAGCTACAGGTATTACCTGAATATCACAATTGATTTGGATAAAAAATTCTCCGTGTGGGGTCGATTCTCACATACCTATTATCCGGAGAAAAATACAATTGGCAGCGGTCTGGATCTGATTAATGGCCATTCCAAATCTGAAATTAAACTCCAGGGAATTTAGGAATTTTAAAAATTGGGAAAACTACCTCTCTAGCCTGTAATATTGCTTTTTTTCAAAAATGAT
>PKYU01000291.1 GCA_003132765.1 Chitinophagaceae bacterium
ATAATATTTATCACCCATTTTTATTTTGACAGTGTATTCTCCGGGTAAAACCATAGGCGCAATAAATCCGCTGTTATCCATCTTTGTTCCGCCTCCTGCCACTTTAGGGGGCGTTCCGCGCATGTTCCAATAAACGATGTTGATTCCTTTTCGTTTGGTTCCCGGCATACTTTGCACCAATTTTCCGGCCTTATCATAAATCTCAACTGTAACCTGTCCTACATTCACCCTGTTCTTGAAATAATATTCAATAGGCGCCTCCTGTGAAGGATTTCTCCCAATGTATCCATCTCCATTGCCACTGCCAATATAATGCTTACCCATTGTAAGTGTAATAGGCTTAGAATCGAAAACATGCACTTCTCCGTCTGCAACTTCTTTAGTCATGTTACGAATTGGAGTTATGTTATCAACAATTATTATACCTCTTCCGTGTGTGGCAACTATTAAATCATTTGTTTTTGGTTGAATTTGAATATCCCGCACCATAGCTTTCCAGGGAATATTATTTTTCATTCTAAACCAGTTCAATCCTCCATCCAAAGTGGCAAACAATCCCATCTCAGTGCCTGCAAACAATAAGTTCTTATTTATGATATCTTCTCTTAATTTTTGAGCAAAGCCGGTGAACTCCGAGCTGTTAAAGAGAGTCCATGTTTTACCCATGTCAGCAGATTTGGCGATGTATGTTTTCTTATCTCCGTAAGTGTGGTTATCAAATGTTGCATACAATACATTTTTATCGAACCTGGAAAGTTCAATGCTGCTTACCCATGTTTGTTCAGGTATTCCGGCAGCTGCATAATTCTTTGATACGTTAGTCCAGGTTTTTCCCCCGTCAGTAGTGTATTCTAAATTGCCATCGTCGGTTCCTACCCAAATTATATTTTCATCGAAAGGGGATTCTGCCATTGTAAAAATGGTGCAATGATTTTCAGCAGATGTATTATCGGCGCTTAATCCGCCACTTTCTTCCTGTTTTTGCTTGGCTTTGTTATTAGTTGTCAAATCCGGGGAAATTTGCGTCCAGTTTCTGCCTTCATCAATTGACTTATATAAATATTGGGCAGCGATGTAAAGATTTTTTTTATTTTTATTTCCGATAACAATAGGTGTGTTCCAGTTAAACCGAAGCTTCTCATCATTCAATGCCTGCTGTGGTTTTATCCCGAAAGATATACCCTGTTTTAAATCTATATGTTGAATTTCTCCACCCTGGTATTCTGCATACATTATATCAGGATTAACACCATCAACCTGTACCCAAAATCCATCACCTCCGCTGACATTTTTCCAGTCAGAATTTTCTACACCTCCTGCAGCCTGAGAAGGAGCATACCAACTACCATTATCCTGCAGACCGCCATAAACATCATATGGCTCTTTCATATCATAAGTAACATGATAAAATTGGGAAACGGGAAGTGCTGATAGCATCAGCCAGGTAGCTCCCCGGTCGTTACTGATGTATAAACCCCCATCGGTCCCAAGATACATTTGGTTGGTATAATTAGGGTTCACCCATAACGCATGATGATCCGGATGTACGTTTCCACTTCCATCAGCAAAAGAATATCCGCCATCATCACTATAGCTAAAACCAAACCCTGGGCGATACACTCTATTTGGATCTTTAGGATCAATAACAAGGCAGGAAAAATAAAATGGACGGGAAACTACATTAAGTGTTGAACTTTGCTGTTTCCAGGATTTTCCGCCATCGGCTGAAATAAANNAATTATTAGGTGCACTTGGTGCCAGGGTAAGAGCAGTTCGCCCAAACGGTTTAGGAGGCAATCCGTTTGTCAATTCTTTCCAGGTTTTTCCACCGTCAATACTTTTATAAATTCCACTTCCTTTCCCACCCGAATTAAATGCATAAGGCATACGTCGAAACTCCCAGGTTGTGGCATATACGATATCAGGATTGGATGGATCAACTGCTATATCTGCTACGCCGGTTCTTTCATTGATATATAAAATTTTATCAAAGGTTTTTCCGCCATCTTTTGATTTATATAATCCGCGGTCTTTACTATCGCTCCATAAAGGGCCAGGTGCTGCAACATACACTAGATCAGAATTTTTTGGATCGACAATTATTTTGCTAATGTGCTCAGTGCTATCGAGTCCTCCTATTTTTTTCCAGTTATCACCGCCATCTGTAGTTTTGTATAAACCTTCGCCTACCGAGACTGTATTGCGCATATTACTTTCGCCGGTACCTACATAAACTGTTTTTGTATTTTGCTGGTCAATGGCCAACGCACCTATGCTTTGGCAATATTTATCAAAGACTGAAGTGAAGGAAACACCGGCATTTGTAGTTTTCCAAACTCCACCACCTGCTGTACCAATATATAATGTGCGGGGCTCATTATTTACTCCATCGATTGCTGTAATTCGACCACCCATTGTGGCAGGGCCAATCTGGCGGGCCTGCAACATGCCAAAGGTGGCTGAAGTAATTTGTGCTTCAATATTTGTAGCGAAAAAAGAAATAATTGAAAAAACAAGTATTTTTCTCATAAACATTATTAATCAATTTTGAAATGGATGGCAATGAATATTATTTGGAAGGTTTGAAAAGATTGGGATTTACAGGAACATTTATTTCAATAGAATCATAGGTAATATTATCAAAAGTATATGGATATAATATACCTTCTCTAGTCTTTTTAAAATTGTAAAAGTCTGAAGTGTTGGTATTTTGCTGGCCGTTGCTATTGGTTACAGCTTTTATCCTGATTATATAATAGGTTGAAGGATCTATAAAATAAAAGACAGTTTTATGTGGAGCAATATCTATTTTTAATTGTATAGCATCTACTCCATCCACGTCTTCATTTTCCAATAACTCAATATTATATCCTTTCTTTTTATAATCAACTAAAATCCCCGCGAGATCTAAATCGTCCTGTGAAAGCTTAACATCTTCTGCGGTCATATTTTCAGGAGATGTTTGTCCTTGGAAAGGGCTGAAATTGTATCCGGAATCTTTTGTAAGAATATTATAGCCTGTCATTCCACTAAAAGTGAATTCGGTTCTTTCTGCAACATTATTTATTGCATAGTAGGTAATAGGAATTTTTTGGCCAGAAAATTCAATATTTCCGGATTTCTTTATTGAATTTATGGCGACAAGTTTCTCCTTTCCACCCATTACATCAATTAATTTATTTACAACACTGTCAACATTGTTTTGAGCAGGAGAAATATTAGCAAAACTCAAAGAAATAATTATAGTAATAAGTAATTTCATAAAATTATGTTGTATAAAATTTAGCGGACAAATTACTAATTCATTTCACCATTCTTCAATAAACTTGATAAGCGGAGAAAAATATCTGTAGGTATTTCGAGTTCTGAGAATAATCTATCAAAGATTTCTTTCTGTTTAACAAAAAGATCCAATTCATTCTTTACATAAAAGAAGCTATTTTAATAGCGAACGGAGCAAATAGGGGCCTGATTTTTTTTGGATTTAATTCGATGGTTTATAAAGTTTGTCATCAATAGGGGGGTTAATTACTATTTTCTCAAAAATCATGGCGCCAGCTCCCATGCCGGTACCTTCTGTGGTAACGGTTTGAGGAAACATAATGCCATCAAAGTCTTTATAGTCGCTATAATCAGTAATAACTTCTGTTGGTCCGCTATTATTCCTTCTGGCTCCAACTTCCGCCATTTGTCTTGTTTGAACCAATAAATGGCTGCTAGTATCTATGTAAAAAGTTTCTTCTTTTCCATTGCTGCCCGTTAGTAATATTTTCCATGCGTCTTTACCATTTACCGTATCCTTTCCCTGCAGGGCAGCCTTGTAACCCTTGGATGCATAATCTACCAGCGGGCCGGCAATATCCATTTGATCCTGCATTGTTTTTAATCTTTCCTGTGGTATTTCTTCTGCTTTGTCGGATCGCATGGGAATATAGCTCCAGCCTTTGTCGGGTGTAATAATCGTATATCCGCTATTGCTGCCAAAAGCAAAGTCAACTCTATTGAGTTTCCCATCTACTTTGGTGACTTTCACATCTACTTCATTTCCCATCATTTCCCTGGAGCCTTCCATGTAAAGCGATTTTATTGAGGCCAATTTATCATTTCCACCCCGTGCATTGATATACTGGTCAATAATGTCATCAACAGACTGGCCATTGGCAAACTGAACCAAAACTAGGCCGAGAATGAATACAACAAAAAGAATAATATTCTTCATTTAATAAAATTTTTATGAAGTTAAGAGATTAAACAGTGTAATAATTATTTTTCATTTTCATATTTAATGATAAATTTAACCAATTTGGTACTGCATTTCTCCATTAGGAAACTTAAAATTTAATAAATGAGTTTTACTTTGTCTGGAAATATTATTGATATTGAGAAAAAGAAAATATTTTTTGGAGAAGTAGTAGTGTCAAATGGAAAAATAGTTTCAATAAAAGAAATTGCTACCCAACAGGAGAATGCCTCTTTTATTTTACCTGGTTTTATAGATTCCCATGTTCACATCGAAAGTTCCATGTTGGTGCCGGCGGAATTTGCAAAGTTGGCTGTTGTTCATGGCACTGTAGCAACAATAAGCGATCCGCATGAAATTGCCAATGTATGCGGATTGAAAGGGGTGGAGTTCATGATTGAAAATGGAAAAAAGGTACCATTCAAATTTTATTTTGGCGCGCCGAGTTGCGTGCCTGCGACAGTTTTTGAAACGGCAGGTGCTTCTCTCAATTCCGCAGAAGTTGATACACTTCTGGCAAAAGAAGAAATAAACTACCTGAGTGAAATGATGAATTTTCCGGGTGTTTTACACCATGATGAAGAGGTAATGAAGAAAATTCATTCGGCAAAAAAATATAATAAACCGGTTGATGGTCATGCTCCCGGTTTAAGAGGAGAAGATGCCAGGAATTATGTTAATGCAGGCATTACCACTGATCACGAATGTTTCACTAAAGAAGAGGCGCTTGATAAGTTGAAATACGGAATGAAAATACTTATCCGGGAAGGCAGCGCTGCAAAAAATTTTGAAGCACTTATTGACCTTCTCCATGATTATGAAGATGAAATCATGTTTTGCAGCGACGATAAACATCCGGATAGTCTCGTTAAGGGCCATATAAATGAGCTTTGCAAAAGAGCAGTTGCCAAAGGCATAGACATTTTTAAAGTTTTAAAGGCTGCGTGCATTAACCCGGTGAAGCATTATTCTATGAAAATGGGATTATTAAAAACAGCTGATCCTGCTGATTTTATTGTAGTAAAAGACCTGGAAAATTTCCAGGTAGAAGCTACATATATTGATGGAAAAAAGGTTGCCGGTAACGGTACTTCAAATATTATCACCTCACCATCTGAGCTAATCAATAATTTTAAATGCCATACTAAGAAAGCAAAAGATTTTTTTGTAAAAAGGAACAATGATGAAGAAAAAATAACTGCTATAGAAGCCCTGGATGGACAGTTGATAACAAATAAAATTTTGGTGGATCCAAAGGTTGAAAATGGGGGCTATGTAAGTAATTCGGAAAATGATATTTTAAAAATGGCAGTTGTCAACCGATATAAAGATGTACCCGTAGCTATCGGATTCGTAAAAAATTTTGGATTGAAAAGAGGAGCCATTGCATCCTCAGTAGCTCATGATAGCCACAACATTATTGCCGTAGGCCTAGATGATGAAAGCATTTGCAGAGCTGTAAACCTCATTATTGAGAATAGGGGAGGAATCAGTTGTGCAGACAATGGTTCTATTGAAAAAGTTTTGGCTCTTCCTGTTGCGGGTCTTATGAGTAATGATGATGGTTACAATGTAGCTGACAACTATAGCAATATTGATAGAATGGCCAAATCATTTGGCTCTGAGTTATCTGCACCCTTTATGACATTATCTTTTATGGCATTGCTTGTAATACCTCACGTAAAACTGAGTGATTTAGGATTGTTTGACGGTGATGCATTTAAATTAATATAAAGTAGATCTACCTCTCGTTATGAAATCATGAGGCTCACGAATCTTAGGCGAACGGGAACAGGGCTTTAATTCTATTATTTATTGGGTATAGAAGTTCATTTTCCAGCAGGAAGACCATGTCTTTTAATTTTAATAAAAGTGCCCGTAGATAGTTCATTATTCTATCCGGTGTTTGGGCCTATTTCCTATATTTGCGCAACCTAAATTTTATCCATGTCAGTATTAGTAAATAAAAATTCAAAAATTTTAGTACAGGGTTTTACTGGTACTGAAGGAACTTTTCATGCAACACAAATGATAGAATATGGAACAAATGTGGTTGGTGGAGTTACTCCCAACAAGGGAGGAACTGTTCATTTGGAAAGGCCTGTATTTAATACGGTTGACAATGCAGTAAAGGAGACTGGTGCTGATGTGAGTATTATTTTTGTACCACCTGCATTTGCTGCTGACGCTATAATGGAGGCTGCAGAAGCTGGTATTGGATTGATAGTCTGCATTACAGAAGGAATTCCTGTACAGGACATGGTAAAGGCAAAGAATTATTTACTGGACACTAAATCAAGACTTATTGGCCCCAATTGCCCGGGCGTTATTACTGCTGATGAATGTAAAGTAGGTATCATGCCGGGTTTTATTTTTAAAAAAGGGAAAATTGGAATTGTATCGAAATCAGGGACTCTTACATACGAAGCTGCAGACCAGGTGGCAAAGGCAGGACTGGGAATCTCAACGGCGATAGGCATTGGGGGTGATCCTATCATAGGAACAACAACTAAGGAAGCGATAGNNAACTGACGGCATTGTAATGATTGGAGAAATAGGAGGGAGCATGGAAGCTGATGCTGCGAAGTGGATAAAAGCAAATCCTAAAAAGCCTGTCGTAGGGTTTATTGCCGGGCAAACGGCCCCTGCCGGACGGCGGATGGGCCATGCAGGCGCTATTGTTCTTGGTGCAGAGGATACTGCTGCGGCGAAAATGAAAATTTTGGCAGAATGCGGTGTTCATGTGGTTGCAANNGAGCAAATAAATCTTAATCCTTCCATAAAAAAGGAAATAATACAACAGCTAATACAATTACCAAAATATCCATTGCAATTAGTAATGAGGTGATTTGCAATAAGGCGCCCTGCCGAAAGACCTCCCCAAAGGCAGACTTCGAAAGCCTCATTAGCAGAAGTAATTGCGGTATAATCAAAGGGGATCCGAGTATAGCCATTAAAGCAGCATTCTGTTGCGCTTTGGCTGCAATTGCCGCCATAAGTGAAAATACAAGGCTAAGGCTTAATCCGCCAAGGCATGCGATGGCTGTGAATTTCAGATAATTGCTTACAGGATTTCCCAATAATATTCTAAATAACAGAAGGCTCAAAAGTACCATTAGGAGCATCACAATGCCGTTATATATAAGCTTCGCAATAATAAAATTTACAGGGCTGGTAATAGAATAGAAATAAAGCATTCTGCCTTTACTTTCCTGCAAAAAGCTTTTGGCTACAGCATTTACGCAAACAAATAATTGTATCATCCAGAAAATGCCATTGTATACAGAGCTTTCAGGTTGCCCCATCGCGAGGTATAATACAAAAATGGTAGAGGCTACATACAGAAGTATTCCAAAAAATGTATGCTTTTGCCGAAGTTCCAGCAAAAAGTCTTTTCTCAATAAGGTGATTATAGTTTTCGCCATTAATGTAGTTTCCCGGTTAGTGTATANNGACCAGAGAAATCTCATCCCAAAGCAGCACAAATCCTGCAACGGGGTTCATATAAATTTTTTTCTCCCAATAAAACCTGGTCGCCGTTGGTGACCTTTCTATAGCTGACATTAGCTATATTACCGCATTTCATACAAATTGCATGTAGTTTGGTAATGTAATCGGCGATTGCTAAAAGGTCAGGCATCGGACCAAATGGTTTGCCTTTATAGTCCATATCAAGCCCGGCAACAATTACTCGNNTCAAAAAATTGTGCTTCATCTATTCCAACAACATCTACGCCCTGTGCTAAAAGCAAAATGGTTTGAGAATTATCTACAGGGGTAGATTGAATCTTATTTTCATCATGACTTACTATTTTAACTTCGTTATAACGTACATCAATTGACGGTTTAAAGATTTCGGCTTTGAGGTTAGCTATTTCAACCCTTTTCAACCTGCGGATCAACTCTTCTGTGCTACCACTAAACATACTTCCGCAAATGACCTCAATCCAACCCCGGCGTTCCCCGCTTAAATTAGGTTCTATAAACATTTTTTGTAATTCTTTTTGAATTCAATTTGTACCTTAGCTCACTTTGCAAGGTTAAAAGGATTTTTACTCAATTCAAAAACATTTGAATAATTACCTGCAAAGTAATATAATACAATTATTTTTCATTACATGGAAAGGGTATCTACACTCATTAAGAAATTACAAAAGCAATTAGATGACAAAGCTTCTGCGCGGTCGCTAATGCATACCGTTCAGATGTTGCAGGCCGAATTGCAAAGCTTTTCCGGTTCAAAACAGAATGTAGAAAAGGAAGTGGTATCAGTCATTATGCCTCAATCTTTCCACGTGTTTCAGGAAAGTAAGACCATCGTTCAATCCTCTCCAGGTACTACAGAAAGGTCAGAAGAAAAAGTGATAGAAGTATTACAAATTGATGAAAAGGAAATTGAAGAAGAGCTTGAGCAAATAAAAAGGAATGCAGAAGCCGCTCATGCTATGGGTATGAAAGCAAGGCCTCGTTTTGTTTATGATCCTCTTGAAGAAGTTCCTACGCTTGCCCATCAAAAACCACTCGGAAATGTTACTAACTTAATTACCGAAACAGCTTTCGAATATCCTGAATCGCTAAATGATAAGTTAAAAGAAGTAAAAATGGAGCTTTCTGAAAAACTTACTGAAGCTCCAATCAAAGACCTCAAANNAGAGGCGATAGGCGTAAATGACCGGTTTGTTTTTATCAATGAATTGTTTCGTGGGGATGAAGCCATGTACGAACGGAGCGTCAAAACTATTCAGAATTTTACAATACTGGCAGAGGCAGAATTCTGGATTAGAAGGGAGCTAAAAGTAAAGATTGGCTGGCATGATAGCCACCCGGTTGTAAAGCAATTTGATCAGTTGGTAAGAAGGCGATTCGTATGAATATAGGAAAGTATCTTTTCTGAAGCCCCTGCATTTTCATAAATATATTTTTTCGCCGCCTCTCCTCTTGATGCAAGTTCCTGCTCATTATTCAATAATTTACTTACAACATCTTCAAGTTCCAGGGCATTATTAATGCTAATGGCTCCGGAACAATCGATTAAGTCTGTTGCTTCAAAATTCTTCTCAAATTCAGGACCGAAAATTATTGGTTTCCCGTAAACTGCAGCTTCCAGGATATTATGTAAACCATCGTACCCAAAGCCGCCGCCCACATAAGTTATCGATGCATATTTATATAATCGGGATAGCATTCCGATATTATCGATTATAAGACAATTAGGTTTTAACGTATCAATTACTTCTTCTTGAATCGGTACAGGCTTCTGACTCTTCATCCACTCAGAATAAAATACAGAACCAGCAAACTCGTTCTTCACGTCCAGAAGTCTTTCTTCGTTAACTTCATGGGGGGCAATCATAAATTTTATTTCAGGGTGAATTTTGACAAAATGAGTCCATTCCGCTTCATCCTCCTCCCAGGTGCTTCCGGCAACTATCACTTTTTTGTCGCCGCAAAATTCAGCTATCCCCGGTACATCAATAAATTTTTCTGCTATATTAATTACTCTGTCGCATCGGGTATCTCCCGTTACTGTGCTTTTTTCAGGATCAATTAATAGATCCAGTTGCTGCTTTGATTGCAAATTTTGTAAGAAAAAATACGAAAAGCAAGAAAGCATTTTCCTGAAAAAACCGCCATACCATTTAAAAAAAACCTGTTTTTCATTGTATACGCCTGAAATAAGTAAAAGTGGAATCTTTCTGTTTTTAATTTCCCGCAAATAATAAAACCAGTAATCATATTTTACCCAAAGTACAAGATTTGGTTTCAAAATATCCAGGAGAGAAATAGCATTGGAAGATNNGGGAAGATGAGTCCATAGGTAAATAATAAACATTTTGAAAGACTTTATCTCTTATAGCTATTTCATAACCAGAGGAAGAAAAGAAAGTAATTACTATTTGTACATTCGGATAGTTTTCAATAATTTTTTTTAAAACGGGCCGGCCCTGTTCAAATTCGCCCAAACTGGAGCAATGAAGCCATATCTTTTTTTCACCAGTTAATGGATAATTTTTTTTTAAGATTACCAATAAATTTTTTCTTCCTTTTACCCAGGACTTTGCTTTCCTGTTCCAAAAAGAAACAAAATGTATACCTGCATTGTAAACGGCCAGAAAAATATTATAGAGGATAATCAAAATAAAAAAATTTCATACAAATCTAATTTCTTCCAAAGAATTACGCTGTCTTTCTTCGATATTTCCTTTTCCTGTTTCTATTGTTATCTTTGCAACTTTTAAAAAAGTGTATATGGCCCCCATTCAAATGGTTGATTTAAAACAGCAATATGCTAAAATAAAAAGCGAAATAGATAAAGCTGTTTTCGGCGTAATAGGAAGTTCCATATTCATAGGAGGGCCGAATGTAAATTCCTTTAGTCAAAACCTGTCTCAATACCTTGGTGTGAGACATGTAATTCCTTGTGCGAATGGGACTGATGCACTTCAGATTGCCATGATGGCTTTGGGACTGGAACCCGGAGATGAAGTGATAACTCCTTCATTTACCTACATTGCAACTACCGAGGTAATTGCCCTTTTGAAATTGAAACCGGTTTTTGTNNGTAAAACGAAAGCAATAGTTCCCGTCCACCTCTATGGCCAATCAGCAAAAATGGAAGAAATCATGACCATTGCCAGTGAACATAATCTTTACGTAATCGAGGATAATGCTCAGGCAATTGGATCAGAATATTATTTCAAAAATGGCTCAACAAAAAAAACCGGCGCTATTGGAACCATAGGATGTACATCTTTTTTCCCGAGTAAGAATTTAGGTTGTTTTGGAGATGGAGGTGCAATGTTTACAGATGATGATGAACTGGCTGAAAAATTAAAAATGATTGCCAACCATGGTCAAAAGTCGAGGTATTACCATGAAATTGTTGGTTGTAATTCCAGGTTAGATGCTTTGCAGGCCGCAATATTAAATATTAAATTACCGTTATTGGATTCCTATATTGATGCAAGGCGGAAAGCCGCAGATTTTTATGATAAAGCTTTTGCAAATAATAAGATAATAAATACTCCTTATAGGACAGATTATTGTAAACATGTATTCCATCAATATACTATTAAGCTTGAAAATATAAATAACCCGGAAAGTTATAGGGAAAAACTTGTGAATTTTTTGGCCCAAAATAATATACCCTCAATGCTGTATTATCCCGTGCCGGCTCACAGGCAGAAAATGTTTGCTTCATTTGATGGCCTTAATTATACTCTTGAAAACAC
>PKYU01000109.1 GCA_003132765.1 Chitinophagaceae bacterium
CGTCATTGCATACATTTTTTGGTGAAATTCTTTTTTACTCTTCTTCCCTGGAAAATTTCTGCTACTATTTTATAATAACCTTCATCTAAATAAATTGGTAAAATTGATTTGTAACTGCAATCGTAAATATCCATTAATCTTTGGCGATTTTCTAGCGTGTCGTAAACCCTAATTGTGGCCCGGCACTCGTTTGTTATTGAGACCAAAACTTCTTTTGATTTGTGTGCAGGCTCTTTGCTGCAGGCTGTAATAAGTGTTGCCATCGTGATGAGTTTTAGGAGTTTCATGAAATTGTGTTTTATTTTATATTTTTATTGGTTCTATGATCAAAGTGCTTTTCGATTTCTTATCACATGGCATTTTGCCAAGTATTTTATAAATGCCCTGACCAGGGAGGTATGGAATTTTTACGTAAGTCGGTTTGCTATTCCCGCATTTAATATAAAAGCCGGTGGTTTCAGCATCGATTGCAATTTTGAAAGAATCGGAAACCATTTTAAAAGCCTGGCCGACGGGCTTATCATTGCGGGTAAACTGAATCTGGCATTTACAATCAGCAACAACTTTGAAATAAATTTTGGTGAGGGTACTTTTATCCTGGCCATNNTTGTCGGATATCCGGACACCGTGTTGCAGAAAGATTATAGACATTGCAGGGTACTTTTATCCTGGCCATGTGACTGGAAGCATAGTGTGTACTTCTAAAAAGACATGACAAGTGCATTTATTATAACTGACACCGTTTGTTGAACAAAATGTGTCAGAATCATAAATTTGATACAAGATGGAGTTTATTTTGCCCATAGATTTGACAGAGCCGTTATGAATTTATCTTTTGGATTTGCGGGGGAAATAATGGGAACCATTTCCTGGCTTGGAATTGTATAGTCAATTGGGTATTTACTTTTCTTCCGAAATTGTATAAATTGTTTACAATTTATTAATGATTTGGTTCCATTAAGGTCATAAGAGTATCGTTGCTTTGCACAACCTCTCTGACCATGAAGTACTTGCTACTTTCATTTCTTTTCCTTGTTTTATTTTTTGAAAGTAATGCCCAGTCCTCCATAAAAACCAAAAATATTTTTATTGTAACTATAGATGGTATCAGGTGGCAGGAAGTTTTCAAAGGCGCCGATGAAGGCATTATCAATGATAATCAATATACCTCAAATGCAGAATTAGCCAGGTTGATGTACCTGGATTCTTCTGAAGAAGCAAGCCGTAAAAAGTTGCTTCCTTTTTTTTGGAATGTTATCGAACAGAAAGGAAGATTGTATGGAAACAGGGAATACGGAAATAAAGTGGATGTTGCCAATGTGTATAAGTTTTCCTATCCCGGATATAACGAGATTTTTACCGGTTATCCTGATTTGTATGTAAACTCAAATAAGCCCAAAGAAAACCTGAACATCAATGTTCTTGAGTATCTTAACTCATTCAGTGAATTTAAAAACAAGGTGGTAGCTTTTTCGTCATGGGATATTTTTCCTTATATCCTCAATGAAAAAAGAAGCGGGTTTCCTGTTTATAGCGGTTACGACTCAGTAGATGAAAGCGGCAACTTTGATTTGCATATTTTTAATAATGCCCAAAGAAATTTGATACCGGAAAAAACAGGCACCAGGCAAGATGTATTAACGTTTATTGCGGCAACAGAATATATAAAGGCTAATAAACCAAAAGTAGTATTTATTGATTTTGGCGAATGTGATGAAGATGCGCATAAAGGCAAATATGATAAATACCTGCAGCACCTCAGCGAAGCGGATAATATGATTCAACAGCTTTGGTATTTTATTCAATCCACACCGGAATATAAAGATAAAACCGCCCTTATAATTACTACCGATCATGGGAGGGGCAAAAGGAAATGGACGGATCATGATATTTTTGTTAAGGGCTCAGGAGATGCATGGCTCGCTATNNGGCCCGGATATTAAGCCTGAAGGAGAAATGCAATTACCCAGGAAGTTATATCAAAAACAACTTGCCTCTACCATCTCAAAATTTCTTGGGTATAATTTCATTACTAATCACCCTGTGGCAAAATCAATTGATTTTAAAGACCCGAATAAAGCTGAGTTAAATGTCCTGAAATAACCTCCGAAGACGCTTTACCTTTGAGGGGGATGAATAGATTTGCTGCTAAAAGATAAAATTCCCATGTAAACTTCATAATGATATTATTCCTTCGAGGGAATTAAGAGATAGTCTTCGTGACTTCTTCTGCAAATCCAAAAGACAAAGTCATGCCGGCGCCACCAAGTCCGTTAATAATATAAACACCTTCATCTGCTCTTAGAAAAACATCTGTTTCGCCATTCGTCATTTTTGGATACATCCCATGCCATGATTGGACCAAATTCCAATTATCGGTAATTGCAAAAGTTTTAAGATAATCAGAAATAAGTTTATTAATTTTCGCTTCGTCAAAGGGAGAAAAGGTAAGACCATACTCATGAGAATCACCAACCGTTAATTCACCTCTTTCATTCTGAGATACCATAACGTGAATACCTGATTGCAGGTATTCACTTAGCTCATTTTCATATTTTCTTATAAGTGCAGGCAGGGAAGGTGCAACCTTAAAACTCTCATAATGAATGAGCGATAATCCTCCGCATAAAGCGGTCCCTATTCTAAAACCGCTATTTTCGCTGATGAACCGCATCATTTGAAGTTTACATTTGGCGATCTTTAATTCAGAAAATATTGAAGGATATAAGGATTCGAAATCCGCTCCGGAACAGATGCAGATGATATCAGCCATTATAAACTCGTTGCCAATCCATGCTTTGCTTTCTTCAACAGAATTTACATTCTTGTTCCAGATAAAATGAACTCCAAACTTTTCGCTTAAATATGACGGAATTGATGCAATAGCTTCTCTCGGATCAATGATCATTTCTGTAGCGCTATATAATCCTCCTATCAAATTAGCAGGATTAACTCCATTTATTTTTTCTCCAATTTCTTTTGGACTCATCAAGCGCACTGGTCTTTCATTTTTTGTGAATTCATCCTGTAATTCCTGCAATACCTGCCACTCATCAGCATTATAGGCAAGGTGAATACTTCCGCATTCATCATGCCAGAAACCACCTTTTTCCGCAATTTCCTTCCAGATTGAGCGGCTGCGTATAGCACGGTCGTACATTTTCCCATCAGGCTGGCCAATTGGCCAGATCATTCCGAAATTCCTTACTGAGGCTCCAACTGCATGTCCCGACCTTTCAATAACAGTTACACGATAGTCATTTAATGATAGAGCCCTGGCCATTGCTAAACCTACAATTCCGGCACCAATTACAATTGCTGATTTGTTCATGGAGTATTATTTAACTGTCATTTCAGGAAACAAGAATGGCATTATCAAGATTTACGTTTTCAGGATTAACCAATTCTGGTTTGATAACATTCGTCTTATATTTTTTATTAAAATAATTCAAAGCCATAAACGTTCCTAAAACGCCCAGGACGGATAAATACATTACTCCGTTAGAATATACACTTGCCCAGGGCAACTTATTAGAATAAATAGATTTACTGATAATAACCATTACACTTCCGAGGTAACCAAATGAATCAGCTATGTAAATCAAGAAACCAACATTACCTCCTCTTNNCTGTATAAACCAAGACCTACCAAAGTCATCCACATAAACGGCGATAAATGATGGTTGATAAACATCCGAGAACTTATTCCTGCCAAAAGGAACCCCGCAATTATTATAAAATGTGTGATAACAAAAGCTCGTCGATTATTTCGGATAATAATCATACTGGCGATTAAAACCAATACAATTATAGTAATAGGGATTTCTGTAGAAGTAAAAACAGTGGGTTGATTCCCGAATCCGAGTTCTTTCCAGATATCCGCAGCAAAATTATCACGTATATCGCGGAAAACTGTCAGGAAAACATAAAGGATTATAAGAAGTATTAATCCATAATTAAATTCTGAAAAGAAATTCTTTCTTTCTGTTTTCGTCATAGGTAAGCGAATAATTCTGTTTTTGATATCTTCCGAGGAAGGGGGTGGAATCTTTTCAAGTAAGAAAAGGAAAATTAATAATGGTACGATAAAAACAAGCCCTGTTATGAAAGGGAGGTTCCAGTCATTCACATGAAAATCAACCTGCAAATATTTGGCAACGGATTTTACAAACCCTGATGAAAAAATAAAACTGACAGCGAGCGAAGCTCCGATAAAATCAGTTGCTCTCCTGCCCTCAACAAATGAAAAAACGATACCCCATATAATACCTAACGGAAAACTATTTGTAAATAAGAATACAATATTATATGGCGCCGGTATAAAAGCAAAAAGCAGTAAGGATAACCACGAAATACCAACTAATAAAAGAATCAATTTACCTCTTCCAAAATGCTTTAATTCCGCAATAAACTTAATTCCGTAAAATTTGCTCAACATGTAACCTAATACCTGGCTAATGACTAAAGCATCTTTATATTCCATCCCGAAAATATGAGGCGCATTGGCAAAATTTCCAACCGTAAATGGCTTTCTGAAAGCATAAACTGAAGCATAGGTCAGGAAGGTTATTATAGCAGCAAAGATGGCAACATAGGTATCGCGGTATTTGGTTTTTTGAAAATTAATGTTAAGGTTGCTCACTGTTACAATATTAATGAGGGCAAAAATTCCAAAGAATCTATTATATAATCCGGCTGGTATTTTCGAAGTTCTTCTTTTGTATATGCTCCCGTTGTAACGCCGACAACAACTCCGCAACCTGCATTAAGACCTTCCTCTATATCCACTTTCGTATCACCTACTTTAGCCACATCTTCCGCATTAGTAATTTTTAATTTTTGCATGAGCTTTTCTATCATGAAAGGGTAAGGCCTCCCTTCCGGTACTTCATCGCTGCAAATAACTTCATCAATAAAAGACGCCTTATCCCATCCGAGTCGGTTTAATATGGGTGTAGTTATCATCCTTGTAAAACCGGTATTTAATGCTACTTTGATATTTTTTTTTTGTAATTCCTTAAAAACCTTTTCGGCAAAAGGCAAAGGTTCAAGTCCTTCACAGGTTTCATAATAATGAACCATTTGTTTCGTAAAATCATCATGAATCCCTTCTATATATGCTTCATTTTTTTCAGACCCCGGTTTATATTTTTTCACAATAATTTCAATCGCATCCTTTTTTCTGTAACCCATCACTTCATCAACGTCGGCCTTATCTACTTCAGGTATTCCTGCGTTCGAAAAAGAATTTCTGAAAAATTCATTGATATTTCCCTTGTCCTTTACTGTGGTTCCCGCAATGTCAAAAACTACCAGTCCAATACTCATTGAAATAATTTTAATTTTTAATTAAGTGTTTTATCATCAGTTCACGATAATGATCCAGATCCGGCAGGGGAATATTTTCTTCTTTCGCCTGTTCATCCCAACTTCTCAATGTAACATATAAAGGAAACCATTCATCACGCTCAAAATCCTTTGCTTCTTTTTCATCCATTTTCCCACCCTGGTAGTTCAAGGTTCTCTTACTTGCTTCGGAAAGTTGTTCATAATAAGCAGGATTTTTATAAGTCAGGTATCGCTTAGCTTCTACATGGGAAGCAACCAGTTTAGCTATTTTTTCAGAAAAGCCTTTTTTACGCAAATATTCACCGCCTATTTTTTCATGATCTACTATTCCAAAANNATGTGCTCGCATAAGTGACCGATGTCGTGAAAAAATGCAGCTAGAACCACTTCATTATCATACTTTTCTTTTTCTGCCAATTGAGCACATTGACACATGTGTTCAATTTGTGAAACGGGCTCTCCAATATAGTCCTGGTTTCCATACATTTTATAAAGGCTTAATATTTCATCAGTAATTTTTATGGCTTCTGCTTCNNAGAATCCTGGCAAAAGTAGCAGCCAATTGATCCTGGTACAAAACTTCTTTGGTTTCAATTTCGCCTTCTTGCCTAATATTGGGTCCAAGAGCTCCAATCCAAATCTGTCCGGCGTCTGCAATTTTTTCTCCATGGTCCGTCCAGTTCTTCTTTGGGTTATCACCTCTTCCATGACCGCAAGTTACAATCAACGTTGTTTTATTTTTATACATGGGCGATGATTGTATAAAGGTCCATAAATCTTCAATCATTTTGTCTTAGGCAAAAGCGCTGCCGAGATATAAATCATACATTCCTGCATATGCCAGATCATCTGTTTCATCAAAAGCTATATACAAAACCTTGGGCTTCATTTCTTTCATGTATTCCCTTGCAGCGATATAGGTGAGCACATCCGGGCGAACACCAATTGGCCTGGTAGTGAGCGATTCAATATCATCAATCAATCTGAATTTATCAGTTGTGTAAGGGAGGGAATCCGTTTCACTATTTACATAGATGCCACTCCTCCATCTATTCAATATGTATGTAAAAACATCCCATGTCGAAAATGCTGCCACTTTATTTTTATAGATATTCTGTTTGTTAATAAACTCAAGAACATTGATATTCTTATTGAGAATTTTATCATTTGAATTTACTGCAGTATCAGGGTAACCCGTAAATATTTCATTATATCCTGGATATGAAAACTTATACCTGTTGGCATTGTTTACTTCATTGCCGATCCATCTGTTTCCATAGAGCTGCCCATTCCTGACAACGGTATTCCAGAAAAAGGGAAATAATTGTTTTCTCCTTTCATAAATATCATTATCCCAAAATTTAGTATACATGCCTGAGCTGTCCCGCGTAAAATTTTTATCGTTTAATATGGCTGAATCAACTCCTCCAAAAATCTCCTGCCAGCGCATACCGTCCAACGTTACTATTACAAGATTTTCTGTTTTTGATTGAGCTGATGCTTTGAGGACAAAGATGAAACAAAATACAAAACCCGGTATGAAGAATCTATTCATGAGATTATTTGTTTAAGTAAAGGGCGGAAAAAATAATTCCGCCCTTTTATGTATGAACCTAAACTGAATGGATTTATTTATTTCAACAGCCACATTTTCTGGTTAAGATCATCGGTAGAATATTGCTGAGCTGATACAGCAGCAGACCAATTAGCCTTATTCTGCGCTTGTTCTGAAACGGGGTAAGCCCATCTCAAAGGAATAACTCCGCCATTACCTACACCGCTGCCACCCTCGAAAGCAGGAACGCCGGTTCTGCGCCAGTTATAATATCCTTCATAGCCTGAATTTTCAAAACAGGCAATGTATTTCTGTAGAACTATCTGGTTGATGGCAGTAGCCGCAGTCGCGGAGAGTTTTATTGCAGGTTGTGCATAATAGGTTGCAAAATTGAAAGTAAAAGGATATGGAGATACTTGCGTTACCGAATTAGCACCGGGAGGTAAAAAGATTGCATTAAAACTTGATTTGGTAACGTCAATTCCATAAAAATTCATGGACTCAACAATACCATTTGTATAATAAGTTTCGGCATTACCAGAAATCCATCCGCGCTCAATAGCCTCTGCAATATTGAAAAGCATTTCTTTATACCCTACCAATACATCCGGTTCGCCGGTAAAATTTGAATAGTATCTGTAACGGTTGATAAATGAATAGTCTCCTGCGCTTGCATTAGCATACATCGTACCTATATTTTCACCAGTGCTTGCAGCTACAAAGAACTTAAATTGACATGGATTGGGATCAGTACCCCAGAGGGCACCGGCTGGCTCGCAAGTGACAAATACACGTGGGTCATTTATAGTTGTAAGGGCGCTTACGTAAGTAGCTGCCATGTTAAACCTCTGAGCAATGGAACCAAAGTTGCTCGGGTTGAAAGGGTATGTGCTGTATGCATTAGCACCGCCTGGGTTATAATTAAATTGCAAATCATCTGCCTGGCTCGAGAAAATCGGATACTTAGATGGATTGTTGATAATTGCGGCAAATTGAGCCGGAATATTTAGCGTCGCATCTGAAGATTTGTTACTGAGGCTTATTAGAACTCTCAATTTAAATGAATTCACTAGTTTCTGCCACTTTGTGAGATCGCCACCATAAAATATATCCTGAGAAGATGACAATGAATTGTCGTTTTTTGTGATTAATGAAGCCAAATCCGTGTTGGACGAATCCAGTTCATTTAACACATATTGGAATACCTGCTCCTGGGGGGTATAATTAGGTTTTGAATCTGCAGCTCCTTTGAGGGCCGTCGTCATGGGCACATCTCCGAATAATGAGGTTAGATTGTAATAATAATATGCGAAAATGAATCTTCCGACGGCTTCATAGGGATTTACAGCTACGCCCCCCCTTGAAGTTACTTCATTCTCCATTTGGACCACATTTTTTAATACAAGGTAAGGATCAAAAGTGGCATCGTTTGCAGACCACGGATACTGGTTGTCACCATAGTAATTATAATTCTGACAGTGGTATTGATTCCAGTCTTGAACATTACCCCATGAATTAATACCTCCCAAATTACCAGCACTTCCAGTTNNAAGACTGTTCCCAGGATCAAACTTGGTGGCACACTCGTTGGGTTGTTAGGATCTGCCTGCTTTTCCTGGATTTGTTTGTTACAGGAAACCATCAGAAAGGCCCCGGCAGTAATGAAGATTAAATATTTTATCTGTTTCATTTTTTATTACTTTATTAGATTAGAAGGTAAGATTCAAATTAAATCCAAAATTGCGCGTTGTTGGCGTTTGTAAGCCAGATCCACCATCCTGAGTGTATTGATCCACATCAAGGTCTTTAAAACGATTGGGGAAGAAGTACAGCAGATTTCTGCCCACTAAAGAAATGCTTGCCTGCTTGATAAAAGAATTTTTTGATATTAATTTTTCAGGCAGCTTATAAGAAATTACCACTTCTCTTAATTTGGTGTAGGTTTTCTTTATAATATCCAGGTCCGGAATAGAAGACATGTTATAAACAAACGGTTGAACCAGGCTCTTAGTGGTATTCGTTGTTTGAGTTAAATCCTTCATATTGGTAATTACACCTGTGATTGGGTCCAGTTGAATGGGAGCCCCGGTTAAGTTCACGCCAACACCTGTATATGC
>PKYU01000510.1 GCA_003132765.1 Chitinophagaceae bacterium
GATATGAAGACTAAGAAGGTGGCCGTTCACTTGTGTTAAGGTATACATTGCATCAATAAAATAAAAATATTTGAATGAGATCCGTATTTCATTTTCCAGGATAAGTTGCTATACTTGAATAATCCTTCGATTAGTAATAAAGTAAAGTAATGTGGTCAACAAAACCTCAACCATTATTTAAGGTTACAAAAAAATATTCTTTGGTGAAAGTTACAAAAAGAAGCCTGCCACATTCAGATATGGCAGGCTTCCATGTAAAAAACAGTTTTGGAAGNNACGGGCTGGCAAAAATTTATTTAACTGCTTCTATAAATTATGGGACAGCTATAATTTTACGATTTTTTGATTATTAATCGTTTGTCCATTGAGGGCAACATTAACGACATAAATACCGGGAGCCAATGAATTTAAATCCTGTATTTGGACATTATTATTACCCGAAGTAATAACAGATTCTATCTTCTTCACCACATTGCCGGATGAATTGAACATTTTTATTTCAACCTTTCCCGCCTCGCCACTTTCATAATTCACAGTTATTTTATCCATATATGGATTAGGGAAAATCTTCAAGACAGTGTTAGAGGAGACATTCATGTTACTTAACTGAACCACTTTTATGGAACTATAACTTACACTACCATTCATATCAACCTCCTTCAATCTATAATATATGGCATTGTGATTTATTGCCTGATCTACATTATCAGTATAACTATACTGATCAGAATTATTAAGTGAGGACTGTGGCCCCAAAACCAGCGCAACTGTTGAAAAATTATTTTGATCAAAACTTCGTTCAACTTCGAAATGTGCACTGGATGGTAATTCACCCGCTGTCCAGTATAAATAAACTTTGGATTTATCTACTGAAGCTGAAAAAGTTTGAATTGTTGTTGGCCGCAAACTTAGGAAACCGGTTATATGCATGAAATAAATACAATGGTATCGATCCGTAGCAATTGCCCCGGTTGTACCATTATTATCTACCTCAGATCCTGTGTATATTTTAAATTCTGATTTGTTTGAAAATGTAAAATCCAATCTCACATCCTGGGACAATGTATCAATACCAGTGCGGTTTATTATTGGCCCTACTGCATGTAAATTTGAATCACTCGGATCGGTTCCATTTATGTTATCTGTATCCTTTTGTTTACTAACGGTGAGCAAGGTAGGCACCTGGGTTGGTATACTATATGAGGACTGCCCGTTAATATTAATAAATTCCCTAACTCTAACATTGTCCCCATCAATATCTGTGGCTGAAGCGTCTAATGTTTTAAAAACATAATTAGAACCCGCACTGTCAAACCTGATATCCCATTTAATGTAGGAAGATCCATAAGTTCCCGGTCCGCCAACTGTGGGCTGCCATGCATTATAATACCCTAAAGTGGAGTCATCGATATTTACCAGGACAGCTCCATTAACGATATTTTCTATTTTCACATACGCATTTATGTTTGGAACAACATTTGAAAATTTATAGGTTGCCCCTATTTGACCATTTGTTCCGGCAACTAATTTAGGTTGTTTGAATACAAGACTCGGAGTTGTTTGAGATTTAATCGAATAAGAGAAAAGTAAAGTCAGAATGATAAGTAATAGGTTAAACTTACCAGCTTGTGTAAAGTTTTTATTCATTTTTCCTTGTGGTTTGAGGTTAAGAAATCTTCATAGTGCAGTTTCCTGCATATTGCATCAAGGAAATTCAAAAAATATCGGAGAAATGGTGGTAAATTCTAAAGACAGGATTAAGGGGAAATTCGATAGACTGGATCTATGTTGCATAAAATGCCGGAGGTAATCAGCATTTCTTGGTCAGGGGTAAAAGTATAGAACAAATTTGGATTTTGCAATACCGTAAAATTACGGTCAGATAATAATATAATGATTTATTAAAAGTATTAGAGGATTTTAAATTATTATTTATCTAATTCATAAATATTAGACAATATCAAACGTTTTATGCTTATTTATAGTAATTGTTTAATGATATTTTTTTGAAAAAACGTGCAGTAATTTTAAATTCTCTTCTATTTGCAGCTGTTATAATAAGGGATTTTAGATGCTGAAATCAGCTCGAAAATTCAGATTTTTTTTTGACATAATAATATATCATCCTAATAGTTAGGCCAATTTCCCCTTCCGGCGAAATCCATTTTTTTAGACTCAAAAGGACTGGGATATATAACAAAATTCTAACATTTTTGAGTTTACTATTGCCCAGGCAAATTGTATCTACCTGGTAAACAAAATAATCTAAAAGCGATGTACCTGCCGAAACTCTCCTTTTTGCTTNNGCTAAGCATACTATCAGTGGAACCATTACAGACAAGGCTTCAGGTGAAGTATTGATAGGCGCCACAGCTATATTGTTAGAAAGGTCCGGAAGCGGGGCTATTAGTAATACCTATGGCTTTTATTCGCTTACTGCTCCTCAGGGAAATTATACTTTGGTAATCAGTTTTGCAGGTTACCAGCCTGACACAATTAAGATTGAGCTCAACAGAAATATTGAATTGCAAGCACGGTTATCCATTGAAAGTGCAGAGCTTCAAGGAGTAGTAGTGAGTGTTAGAAATAAATATTCCAATGTGACAAGCGCATTGATGGGCGTGCAAAACCTTTCCATTAAAGAGCTGAATAATGTACCGGTACTATTTGGAGAAAAAGATATTCTTAAGACTCTTCAATTATTGCC
>PKYU01000517.1 GCA_003132765.1 Chitinophagaceae bacterium
GGTGCAAATGATTACGGCGATTAGGCAGTATTTGATAAACGTCCGCCCGGAACCGCTGCCTGGTTTTTTGCTAAAGTTAAATATTAAGAACTGAAGTTGAACTAGATTCTTCAAGCCCCGAACCGAAGCACAACAGAATTACTGGTGCTGATTGTTCTTCCGTCAAGCCACGCTTGCACAAAACTCAATGTGGTGGGTTGGTACTTAGGATTGCTTCTTCAATCTCCATAGTAAAAAATATGGATTCTTTCTAAGTGTATTCATTTCATTTTGATATTTAACTTTCGAAACAATCATTGAAGGGAGGCTAGTTCCACTAATAATGCTGCTAATTAAATCAGATACCATTAGATTGGGAATAAATACCTTTAATAATGATTGGGAAAACATCGAAACGCTTCCAGCAATAGTTAGTGCATGTATTTTTTTTATTTTTAAATCTTCTATTGATTGAATCAATTTGAGGTCTCAATATGTCCTGTTGAAACTCTTTAATTGTTGTTTCAACGGAGTCAAAGTTTAGTATCAATTTTTTCAATTCCTGGCGTAAAGGTGATAAGCAATCTTCTTCTTCACTAAGTATTTTCGTTAATTTATTAAGTTTGATATCTCGAAAATAAGGTATTGTCAACTCCATTAATTCTTGAATCTTGGTCGGTTTAAGATAATTTTCAATCGTCATAGAATCCTTACCAAACGAATCTCGTATTACCCAATGTCTAGTATCCGTGTTTCCATGAGCATAATAAATTACACCTTCTTTTTTACTGTCCAAATGTTTTTTGTCAACCCACAATGTTCGCATAGGTCGTAACATAGCTCTTGATTCGTCTAGGAGAGGCTCACAATATTTTATTGTGTGCTGTTTTAATTATAATGATTGGTATAAAGGAGTACTGATATATCTTAAACACAAGTCAATAATAATTGTCACGACCGTTTTTCCGGGTCCCAGTTTTTCAGCTTCTTTAAGTGATGCAGATATATTTGCTCCGGTAGTGGTGCCTATAAAAATTCCTTCCTCTTTGGCAAGCCTTCTTGCCATTGACATTGCGTCATCAGAAGTAACAGTTAAAATCTCATTTACAATATCTGGATGCCATAAAAGTGGAATAAATCCTATTCCAATACCTTCAATCTTGTGTTAACCTGATGGACGTCCGGATAATACAGCAGACTCATCGGGTTCTACTGCAAATATTTTAATATTGCAATTATGATTAAAAGGAGATTTGGCGACAACATGAATAGAATGAGAGGTACTTACGGTGGGTACGGAGGCATTTACCTCTCCATTAGATTGTTCCCAAATTTCTTCTCCTAATAGGGTAATAACCGTGTTCTACATTATGATTGTTTAATCGGTCTGCCCACCAATGATTTTCTTGTCCTGGCCAATCAACAAAATCCACGAACTTCTGCCTCACATCTGGAAACCTACCAATCCCAAATAATACCAAGCTGGCAATTTAATAATCTAAAGAACCAACATTACCAATCCGCCGGTATTTCGGGTATTTACAAAAATGGCAACCTTTTTTTTGTTTATGTAAGAATTATATAACTTATTTCTGAAATTATGTAACACATTTCCTTTTAAGAGAATTCATATTTGCAGAATAATTATCAGTTAAACAATTTAAATAAAAATCAAATGACAGAAAATCAAAATGGCAATCGCAATCAGCATTCTGATAGCAAGTCAAATCAGGAACAAACACAGGGTAGAAAGAAAAAAGAAGAAACCAATCCTAACAATCCAAAAGCAAACCAAAGCAATCAGCAAGGCTCGCAACAAGGAAACCAGCAACGTCAGAATTCAACTTCAACAAAAGGTCAATTGGACACCGATGTTCAGGATACCGAAGAGAACTATTAAGAATCAACTGAAAAAACAAATTCCGGAAAAACCGGGAATTAAAACTCACAAAAAAGAAACACGTAAAAACGTTTCCACAAACATTCCCGAAAATCGAAATGGTTTGTTTCGTTTTTAAAAAATATTTACCAGTTCTCAAATAAAAAAAGATGGAAGAAACAATTTTAACAATAGACAGGTTAGCGGAGAAAGCAAAAGAATTGAAATCCTGCAGAAAAAACCAAAATCTAATTAANNAAAAAAAATTATCTGCAATGAAAAAATCAAAGCTGCTTACTGCATTTATCATACTACTGATTTCTTTAATCGTGAGTTCATGTAGTGCCATAGCCGGAATCTTCAAGGCAGGAATGGGTTTCGGTATTTTTATTGTTGTTGTAATCATCATCATCATCATAGTTATTGTAATGCGGGTAAATAAAAAATAAATTCTAAAAATAAAGAAAAATAAAATGAAAAATACAAACAGCAAGTCCTCACAAAATGGCACTCAAAAAAATGAAAAACAAAATGGAGTAAAAGCAAAACCTGATGCAGCAGAAGGTTTGCGCAAATTATTTGTAGATGAGCTAAAAGACATTTACTGGGCGGAAAAAGCTCTAACTAAAGCAATTCCAAAAATGATTAAGAATGCAACTGCCGAAGAATTAGTAGAAGCACTAACAGGGCATCTTGAAGTTACCAAAGAACACGTAGCACGATTAGAAAAAGTTTTTTCTTCCATCAGTGAAAAAGCAGCAGCAAAAAAATGCGAAGCAATGGAAGGGCTCATGAAAGAAGCCGAAGAAATAATGCAGCAAACCAAAAAAGGAATGGTACGCGATGCAGGAATAATTTTAGCAGGACAAAAAGTAGAACACTACGAAATTGCAACTTACGGTACGCTTTGCACATTCGCTAAAACCTTGGATGAAAATGATGCAGCTTCTTTATTACATGAAACTTTAGAAGAAGAAAAAGAAGCCGATGCAAAACTTACCCAAATTGCCGAATCATTTATCAATGCAGAAGCTGCCCGGTAAGTAATAGGGAGCTGAAC
>PKYU01000376.1 GCA_003132765.1 Chitinophagaceae bacterium
TATCATCACCATATTCCAAGGTGACCTGGCTCTTTGCATCCGGACGCAGGTATTTAATTTCTTTATTTTCTCTTCTTAATGCAGCGAGTTCTATTAATATACTGTGCGCAATATCTAAAGCCAGTGGCATATAATTTTCAGTTTCATTGGTTGCATACCCAAACATCATTCCCTGGTCTCCTGCTCCCTGCTCTTCCTTCACTTTCCTGTCTACTCCCTGGTTAATGTCAGCAGATTGTTCATGAATTGCAGAAAATATTCCACATGAATTTGCTTCAAACATGTATTCACTTTTTGTATATCCTATTTTTCGGATTACCTCTCTGGCGATTTCCTGTACATCCAAATAGGCTTTTGACTTGACTTCCCCTGCAAGAACAACCTGGCCGGTTGTCACCAATGTTTCGCAGGCAACCTTGCTTTGAGGATCAAAAGCTAAAAAATTATCAATTAATGCATCGCTGATCTGGTCAGCAACTTTATCAGGGTGTCCTTCACTCACTGATTCTGACGTAAATAAATAGGGCATGTTTTATTTTTTGAAGAGCCGCAAAATTATATATTCCAATTGATTGAACAAAATGCAAATTTTTAGTATCTGGGATTATGGGTCAGACAAATGAAATCTAATCTTCTTTTTCAAGGGAATATAGAAGGTATTGCATAACAAAACGAAAGGAGATTTATTTTTCAGAAAGATCTGAATATAATTGCAAATATTCCGACAAATCGGACTCCGGGTTATATTTCAAAACTTTTTTACCCCTCACCTTGCCAAATTCATCTATAAGCTTCTTATCGACTTTATCTGCCCCAAAGGATATTGCATCTGCAAAGGTTGCTCCACCCTTAAACATCGCTGCATTATTGGCATCCTTAAATGGTTCAAGATCCTTATCCTTAATATTTGGGCTGATGACAGCAAGTTTTAAGAAGTCATGGCCGATCTTTTCCTTAAAAGTATTCTGCCCAATGGTATAAATAATTTTACAATTGCTAAAAACAGGTTCTTTTTTATAAGCAGTTCTTATATACATGGGAATTAGACCTGTCATCCAACCGCTGCAATGAATGATATCAGGAGGCCAACCAAATTTCTTCACCGTTTCGAGGGCACCTTTGCAAAATAATACGGTTCTAAGGTCATTATCGCTGAACCATTTTTCCTGGCCATCGTGAAACAATGTCTTTCTCTTGAAAAGGTCTTCATTGTCAAGAAAATAAATTTGTAATCTTGCGTTGGGAAGAGAGGCAACTTTAATTACCAGCGGATAATCATCTCCGTCAATGGATATATTAATTCCGGACAGCCTGACTACTTCATGCAGTCTGTGCCTGCGTTCATTGATCATGCCAAACCTCGGCATGATGCAACGCACTTCCATACCGCTATCATTAGCTTTAACTGCAAGCCTGTTTACAATTTCTGCAAATTCTGTCATTTCAAGGTAGGGAGACATCTCGTTTGCAATAAATAAAATTCTTTTCTTTGTTGACATTTCCGAAAGGTTAAATTAGCTTTAACAGTTATTTTAGCAGGCCGCAAAGTTACATTTTTTTTGTCAAAACGCGGCAAACCGAATGATATACAATATTTCAGCAGTCCAATGATAGTTTTTAAACACTCAAAATATTTAAGATTGTACCTTGGCTATATCAAACGTAAAGGCCTGTCTATTGGATTTGTTCCAACCATGGGTGCCTTGCACGAAGGGCACCTTTCCCTCATCAGTCAAAGCCGGAAAAATACCGATATCACCATTTGCAGCATATTTGTAAATCCTGTTCAGTTTAATAACAAAGATGACTTTCAGAAATACCCTTCCAGTATTGAAAACGATATTCTTTTGCTTGAAGAAGCCGGATGCGATATTTTATTTATGCCTGAGGAGCAGGAAATTTATCCCGATGATGCTTCCAAAGTAAAGCATTTTGATATTGGCCTCATTGAAAATATACTGGAAGGAAAGTTCCGTCCCGGGCATTTCCAGGGAGTATGTAATGTGGTTGAAAAATTATTGAAAATAATTGAACCTTCTCACTTGTTCCTGGGGCAGAAAGATTATCAACAGTGCCTTGTTATCAGTAGATTAATTCAGCTTCTCAATCTAAATATCGGCATCAGCATTTGCCCGATATTAAGAGAACCTGTCGGCCTCGCAATGAGCAGCCGTAACCGCAGGCTTAATGAAAATGAAAGAAAAAATGCAGCGATCCTTTATGAAACACTTAATAATATCAGGAATAAATTACCTGAGGAAAATTTTTTAAAATTGAAACAAGCAGCTATTTCAGATCTGGAAAATAAAGGATTTAAAATAGATTATCTTGAACTGGCAAAATCTGATGATCTTGAAATACTTGAAAACAGCAATAGTAATAATAGCCTGATCCTGCTAATCGCAGCATTTCTCAACGAGGTTCGGTTGATTGATAACCTAATGGTAAAAGATTAATGTAAATTCTGTTTGGTATCTTGTAGACCATTTATGAGAAAGAAAATTTTTGCTGTAATAAAATACCTTATTTTTCTTGGAATTGGAATTTTTTTGATGTGGTGGCAATTCAGCAAGATGACTCCCGCTCAAAATCTACAATTCAGAGAATCTTTGCGTCACGCAAATTATATTGTCCTAATTCCAATTGTAATTCTTGCCATTTTAAGTCATTTGAGCAGGGCTGTCAGATGGAAAATTATGATAGAGCCATTGGGGTACAAACCTTCTACATCCAATACCTTTTATGCGACTATGTGTGGTTATTTTGCTAATACTTTTATACCAAGAGCAGGCGAAATACTGAGGTGTACCTTACTGGGCCGGTATGAAAAAATAGCCATTAATAAACTGATAGGAACGATCTTGGTGGAGCGCATTTTCGACCTGTTTTGTTATTTTTTGCTTGTAATTTTCACCTTTATCATTCAGTTTGGCAAGGTGAGTGAATTTGTCAAAACCAAGGTTTTTCAGATATCAAATAAAAATGCAGAGCTTCCCTGGATTAAAATTCTTTCAGTAGTTGGCTTGTTCAGCCTGATCCTTTATATATTTTCAAGATGGATATTAAAAAAATATGCAGGACATAGGCATATTATCAGGCTTCGTGGGTTACATATGGGCCTCAAGGAAGGCATTATATCAATACTTCGCCTGAAAAGAAGGAAAGCTTTTCTCTTGCAGTCTGCATTCATTTGGTTGCTGTACCTGTCTCAAATTTATATTGGATTTTATGCTCTCTCTGCTACTACAGGACTCGGTTTCGGCGCAGCATTTAGTGTACTTTCCCTTGCTACATTAGCTATCATTGTGGCCCCGGGGGGTATTGGTGCATTTCCGGTTGCGGTTCAGCAGGTATTACTTATTTATTCTATTGATAATATATCTTTTGGTTGGCTGATGTGGGGAACGACCACAGCAATTATTATTATCGTTGGGTTAATTAGTTTTGGATTATTAATTTATAATAATAAAAATAATAATGAAAGAAAGCAGCAAAATCAGTGATCGGATTTATTCAACGGAAAGATTGGAATCGACTATTAAATGGTGGAGATTGATTAATAAAACTATTGAATTTACCAATGGGGTATTTGATGTGCTGCATGAAGGCCATATTAAAGTTTTATCGCATGCAGCAGCATTTGTTGATATTTTAATTGTTGGAATTAACAGCGATGTGTCAGTAAAAAGATTAAAGGGAAATGAACGGCCGGTAAATAACCAACAATCACGTGCCTTGATTATTGCTTCAATGATAATGGTTGATGCGGTGGTAATTTTTGAGGAGGACACTCCCCTCGGGATAATCAAAAGAATTCAACCAGATGTTTTGGTAAAGGGTGGAGATTATACTACCGCAACAATAGTTGGTGCGAAGGAAGTGATTGCAGCCGGAGGCTCTGTAGAAATTATTCCACTCGAATCGGGGTTCTCTACTACAGGAATTATTGAAAAATTAAAAAAATTGTAGATTTTCAAATATTATATGGAAAAAAGAAAAATAATTGCTAGAGATATAAGCTGGCTTGCATTCAATGGAAGAGTACTGCATGAGGCCGAAGATAAAACCGTGCCACTTAGAGAAAGAATTCGTTTTCTCGGAATCTTTTCAAGTAACCAGGATGAATTCTTTAGGGTGCGGGTGGCAACGCTCAGGCGTATGGTAGAATTTGGAAGAAAAGTGAAAAATATGCACCTGGAAGCTTCCCCTGAAAAAATACTTAAGGAGATTAATATCATAGTTACAAATCAACAAAACCAGTTTAACCTCACCTGGTCAAATATTCTGAAAGAATTAAAAAATCAAAAAATATACCTCGTTACCGAAAGGCAGCTAAAACGGGAGCAACAAGCTTTCGTAAAGTCCTATTTTAATGAAAGTGTGAGGAGTAATATTGTTCCATTGATGATTGAAAATATTCAGGCTTTCCCTACACTGAATGATAAATCGATTTACCTCGCCTGCAAACTTTCTACTAAGGATGATAGTATTCCACAAAAGTATGCTTTGGTTTCAGTTCCTTCTCGATTACCGAGGTTTATCATACTACCTTCAGGCAACGAAAAAAAATATATAATCCTGATGGAAGATATCATCAGGTTTTGCTTGCCTAATATTTTTGCCTACTTCGGCTATGATACCTTTTCCTCTAATATCATTAAAGTTACCAGGGATGCAGAAATGGATATTGATAATGATGTTTCTACCTCGTTGATTCAGAAAATAGAAAAAGGCCTGAAAAACCGGAAGAAAGGGAAGCCAGTCAGGTTTATATTTGATAAGGATATTGACAGTTCTTTATTAAATTATCTCATAAAAAGGTTAGGCTTATCGAAAATTGATAACATTCAATCTGGTGAGCGAATACATAATTTTAAAGATTTTATTAATTTTCCCGATTCAGTTTTTGCAAGAAAAAACCAAAGGAAAAGACCTTTCATTCACCCGCTCCTGCAAAATGCCAGTAGTGTTACGAATGTGATATTAGAAAAAGATGTATTGCTGGATTTTCCATATCATTCATTTGAATCAATAATTGATCTGCTGAGAGAAGCAGCAATTTCCCCTGATGTGGTCAGTATAAAATTAACCTGTTATCGACTTGCTTCCGGCTCAAACATAATTAATGCACTTACCAATGCAGNNCAAAGAAGTGACAGTGATCCTTGAACTGAGAGCAAGATTTGATGAAGAAGCCAACCTGGAGTGGAAGGAACGGCTTGAAGAAGCAGGCGCCAAAGTATATATTGGTGCGCCAAATTTGAAAGTACATGCAAAACTTTGCCTGATAAAAAAGAGAGTTAACAACCACACCATACATTTCGGGTTTGTTAGTACCGGTAATCTGAATGAAAAAACGGCACGGATTTATGGTGATCATTGCCTTCTTACAAGTGACAGGCATATAATGGCAGATGTAAACAGAATGTTCGCTTATCTGGAAAATCCAAAAAATATTCAACCACTAAAAGCCTGCAAAAGGCTTTTAGTTAGTCCGGTTTCTATGCGCAAACAACTTTATGGGTTAGTTGACAAAGAAATTATTAATGCACGTAATAGAAAGAAGGCGGCCATAACGATAAAATTAAATTCCCTGAGCGATGAAGAATTAATCCTGAAACTTTATGCAGCTGCCAGGCATGGCGTAAAAATTCAAATGATCATCAGGGGAATTTGTTGCATGTTTACAGAAAATAAGAAATTCAAAAAAACGATCAAAGCAATCAGTATAGTTGACGAATACTTAGAGCATTCACGTGTAATGATTTTTCACAATGATGGAAAAGAAAAGGTTTTCATTTCCTCAGCAGACTGGATGGTGAGAAATATTGATCATCGTATAGAAGCGGCCTGCCCGGTTTATGATAAAGAAATTCAACAGGAATTAAGAGATATTCTTAACATACAGATGGCTGATAATGTAAAAGCAAGAATTCTGGGAAATAACCTGTCCAATGAATATGTGGATAATCATCCTGCAAAAAAAATACGTTCTCAAATAGAAACCTATAATTATCTTTTAAAGAAAAAATATACACCTTGTGAAACTGGCAGCAATTGATATAGGAAGTAATGCAGCAAGATTACTCATCTCTGAAGTAAACTTTGATGAAAAAAATATACCCTCCTTTAATAAAGTTTCTCTATTAAGAGTGCCCCTCAGGCTTGGTTTCGATGTTTTTGAAACAGGTAGAATTTCCGAGCATAAAACAGAGTTGCTTCTGCACACGATGAAATCATTTATCAATTTAATGNNTGATGCTATCAATAGCAAGGAAATAAATGCGCTCATAAAAAAAGAAACAGGAATTGAAATTGAAATTATTTCGGGAAGTGAAGAAGCATCTTTTATCTATGAAAATCATATTGCTGAAAATTTAGATAAGGATCATTCCTATTTATATATTGACGTGGGAGGAGGCAGTACAGAACTAACTTTTATCAGTAACAATAACCTCATTTTTAAGGATTCCTTCGATATCGGCACCATAAGACTTTTGAAAAAAATGGTAACGGAAGAAAAATGGGATGAGATGAAAGATGATATTAAATTCAAAACAAAAGGTCATAAAGAGGTTACTGCGATTGGGTCAGGAGGAAATATCAATAAAATATATTCTCTTAGCAAGAGAAAGGATACCAAACCATTATCAATAGATTTATTACGGGATTATTATAAGGAACTCAGCAATGTTTCCCTGGAGGATAGGATTAAGATTTATAAACTTCGGGAAGACAGGGCTGACGTAATTGTACCTGCTTTGCAAATATACATCAACGTTATGCGCTGGGCAGGAGCTTCACTGATCTATGTTCCGAGGATCGGACTTGCGGATGGACTTGTTCAGCACCTGTGGGAGGAGATAAAGGAAAAGGTATAAGTTAATAGTTTTGATGGGCTCTGAACTTTTTGAGTTGATGTCCTTTTAAAATTCCATAAACTATAATTTTATTTTCAATCAAATAATATTTCTACATTTACTGTGCGAATGCTCCAAAGGATTTGTTTTATTCTAATGCAGAGCCAATTCCCTCCTGTCGCATCTCNNATCTCTTTAAAAAAATAAGCCATGTCATTAAATAAAGAAGTTAAGAAAATAACAACCAATACATTGCTTAAGATGAAGCAGGCTGGTGAAAAGATTGCTATGATTACAGCGTATGATTTTTCATTTGCAAAAATATTTGATGGAGCCGGTATTGATATTATCCTGGTCGGCGATAGTGCC
Organism: Chitinophagaceae bacterium; assembly: GCA_003132765.1. Classification (GTDB taxonomy): domain Bacteria; phylum Bacteroidota; class Bacteroidia; order Chitinophagales; family Chitinophagaceae; genus Ginsengibacter. The sequence continues at coordinate 7,230 of PKYU01000376.1, forward strand.
AGTAATGTAATGGCTGGTCATGAGACTACGCTGCCTATCACGCTAGATCAGATGATATATCATGCATCTTCTGTAGTTCGAGGTACCAAACGTTGCCTGATCGTTGTTGATTTGCCTTTTGGAAGCTACCAGGGTAATAGTAAAGAAGCATTGAATTCTACGATCCGGATCATGAAAGAAACCGGGGCACATGCAATTAAGCTTGAAGGAGGTGAAGAAATTCTTGAATCAGTAAAAAGAATTATTAGCGCCGGCGTACCGGTAATGGGTCACCTTGGCCTAACTCCGCAGTCCATTTATAAATTCGGAACTTATACGGTTAGGGCAAAAGAGGAAGAAGAGGCTGAAAAGTTGAAAAGAGATGCACTTATTTTACAGGAGGCCGGTTGCTTTGGAATTGTTTTGGAAAAAATTCCCGCTGCTCTTGCAAAAGAAGTTTCTGCAAATTTATCCATCCCAACCATTGGTATTGGCGCCGGTCATGATTGTGACGGGCAGGTTTTGGTGATGCACGATATGCTTGGTATAAATACCGAATTCAAACCCCGTTTCTTAAGAGCCTATATGAATTTACATGAGCAAATTACGCAGGCGGTCAATCATTATATTGAAGATGTGAAATCAAAAGACTTTCCCAATGAGAGCGAGCAATATTGATTCGATTACTTAAAAGATCTTTTGGAGTTGGATTAAGCCTGATAATTTCCGTTCCAATCCTGTTAAAATTATCATTATAAGATTATTTTCCACGTCCTGGGAAAATAGCTTCCTTTTATTAAGAAACTCCATTTCTAACAACATTCTATTATGAAAAAATGGTTAGGACGATAAATTAATCGTAACAATAATTGTCCGGAAGCCTGCATAAACATTTATAATTTTGCATAAAACGATAATCATGAATTTTTTATCTTCTTTAAAGATCCATACTCTTAATAAGGGAGTTTCAACCGGCACTAAATGGATTAATTCAACCGGTGAAATAATAAACTCCTTCTCCCCTGTTGATGGGGAAAAAATCGGAGCTGTTGGCGCCACTGATCCAAAAAGTTATGACCATATGATTCAGACTGCTCAAAAAGCATTTATGGAATGGCGATTATGGCCTGCGCCAAAAAGAGGGGATATTGTAAGACAAATAGCTGATCAATTAAGAAAAAATAAAGAAGACCT
>PKYU01000423.1 GCA_003132765.1 Chitinophagaceae bacterium
TAAAAAAGTTCGGATGAGTGTGACTTATAGTGAGTAAATTTGTTAGAATAGTATTATTCACCTTTAAAATTATATATTATGGCATTTACATTACCGGCTCTACCATACAGCTTTGATGCGCTGGAGCCTCATATTGACAAACTAACGATGCAAATTCATCATGATAAGCACCACCAGGCATACGTTGATAACCTTAATAAAGCAATAGACGGAACACCTAATGAAAATAAATCGTTGGAAGAATTACTTGCAAGTGCAGGAAAGGTAGGTGCTGCTGTTCGTAATAATGGCGGTGGCCATTGGAACCATAGTTTTTTCTGGGAAATTTTATCTCCGGGCGGGGAGAAGCCTGAAGGAAAGTTAGCAACTGCAATTGATGAATCTTTTGGATCCTTTGATGAAATGAAGGACAAGTTTAATGCGGCAGGAGCCGGAAGATTTGGAAGCGGCTGGGCATGGCTTGGTGTTCTTGACGGAAAACTTGCAATTTGCTCTACGCCTAACCAGGATAATCCATTAATGGATGTTGCTGAATGCAAATGTAAGCCTATACTGGGTTGCGATGTTTGGGAACATGCTTACTATTTGAAATATCAAAATAGAAGAGCCGAATATTTAAAAGCTTTCTGGAATGTAGTTAATTGGAAAAAAGTGGCTCAGCATTTTGAAAAAGCAAATATGAAATTAGCCGAAGCCTGATTTTCCCTGAGGAAATTTAAAAAATTGCAAACCAGGATGCTGTAGAGAAGTTTATTGTTTTTCCGCCTCAATATTTTGAGGCGGTTTTCATATGTGAACCAGGAACAAAAAAAACTGCCTCCCAGCATCTTAATATGAAACTAATTGTAATTTAAGAATATAAAGTTGCAATATCAATCACCAAACGATATCTAACATCTCGTATTAGCATTCTTTGGTAGCTTTCATTTAAAAATAATATTAAACAATTTTCAACCAAATTTGTATCAACGAAATATATGTCAAAACTTTTTGAACCTCTCAGAATAAGGAGCATTGAATTTAAAAACAGAATTGGTGTTTCACCTATGTGCGAATATTCGAGTGTTGATGGATTTGCCAATGATTGGCACCTGGTACATTTGGGCTGCCGCGCCATCGGCGGAGCAGGCCTTATTATAACTGAAGCTGCGGCTGTATCTCCTGAAGGAAGAATTACTCCGGACGATCTTGGTATCTGGAAAGATGAACAAATCGAATCCCTGAATCGGATTACAAAATTTCTTGAGGCACACGGGGCAGTTCCTGGAATACAACTTGCTCATGCAGGCAGAAAAGCAAGTCATTTCAGCCCATGGAAAGGAGGGAAACCTTTGCAAAAGGAAGAAGGGGCCTGGCAAACATTATCTCCCAGTGCAATTGCATACAAAGTTGGTGATCCCTTACCTAAAGAAATGAGTGAGGATGATATTAAAAAAGTTCTTGCAGACTTTAAGACCGCTTCAGAAAGATCTTTGAAAGCGGGATTCAAATTATTTGAAATACATGCAGCACATGGCTACCTGATAAATGAATTTTTGTCGCCACTTAGTAACCAACGGAATGATGAATATGGAGGATCTTTTGAGAACCGGATAAGAATCTTAATTCAAATAGTTGAAGTTGTAAGAGAGACTATTAAAGATCATTTGCCACTGTTTGTCCGAATTTCTGCATCTGACTGGATAGAAGGTGGTTGGACAATAGATGATTCAGTAAAACTTGCGCGGGTTTTGAAAACTAAAGATGTCGATCTTATCGACTGTTCTTCGGGTGGAAATTCTCCGGCTCAAAAAATATATGCAGATCCCTTATACCAGGTCCCTTTTGCTGAAAAAATAAAAAAGGAAAGTGGTATTCTCACGGGCGCAGTTGGTCTAATTACTTCGGCAAAAGAATCAGAAGAAATCCTGGGTTCTAATAAAGCTGATCTCATTTTTCTTGCGAGACAATTTTTGAGGGATCCATATTTCCCATTACATGCAGCCAGAGAATTGGGGATTGATTTGCAATGGCCGTTACAATATGAGCGCGCTAAAAAATATTAAATTGGAAAATTATGATTAATATAATCCTTCATCATAAAATTCCAAAATTTCTTAAAGTTCTGAAAAACTCAAAATTTCAGAAGATTTTTATCTCTGTCTTTCTCTGCCTATAGTTAATCCAAGCTTTAGATTGAAGGTCAGGTAGGAGTCATTATTGGAAGGATTACCTCTAATTCCGCCCGGGTGAGCCGTTTCTGCTCCTGGTTTTGCCCTGTTATTCAGAAGGAGCGCTTCCTCAAGTTGTATACCGGATAAATGATTAGCGAAGACTGTTGGATCAATATATCTGCCGCTTACGTCATCAAGGTAATCAGTTTGCAATATTCTAAGAACAAGCTCGCCCCGTAAATTGAGCAACGGAGTAATATCATACCTGGCGCCAATCCCAATAGGAAAATTAAATTGGGATAGCTTGTAGTTCTTTACTTTAGGGTATTCAGGAAAACCNNCGATTTACCCAGGTGCCATTGAGTTTAGCTTCGGGGTTGAAATGGAAATATCCAATTCCCAAAAGGAGATATGGAGAAATAGGAGGAGGGTAATGATCTTCGTCAAAATCGCCAAACATATAAAACGGATGAAACTCAGCGACCAACATTAATTCGGAAATCGGGCTTCTGAAACTGAGATTTCTGTAGTACCGCTCCTGAGAGCTGTTAGCTACGTCCTTCAATATACTATCATAGGCTTGTACGTTACCCATGGTACCTTCAAGTCTTAATGCTATTTCGTTTTTATAAACTGCGCTAAAAAATACCGAACCACAAAACATTGTATTTTTTAAGTTAAAATCCTTAAACCTTTTTCCGATTCCTTGCCTGCCTCCCAGATCAGATAAGCAATTCATACCTCCGATTGAACCACCTACTTCAAAAATGATATCATTTTGATAGTAAGTGCCATTATAAAAGTAATATTGGGCTTTAAGGGAATTACTGGTTATAAAAGCAATGAAAAAAATTAACAGGATTCGTATTCTCATAAAGCCGAATTAGATTAGTGTAGTTTAGAATGGAGAATAAACGGACATATACGTACAAAATAAAGATAATTTTCTAATAAATTGATTTGTAATGCTCATTAAAATATCTGCATACAGATTTTAATACACAAATATTACATTTTGGATTGCGGGCAAGGCATACATATCGCCCATGTAATATTAACCAATGATGCGCAGTATGAATTATAGGTTTTGGAAAATTTTTTATTAATTGTTTTTCAGCCTCGAAGGGTGTTTTAGCATTCGTTGTTAATCCTATACGGTTTGAAACCCTGAACACATGGGTATCTACAGCCATATTAGGTTGTTTATCTATTACAGACGTTATAACATTTGCTGTCTTTCGTCCAACTCCGGGCAAGGCCATAAGTTCTTCCACAGTCATAGGAATTTTGCCCCCAAATCTTTCCATAATCATTTTTGCCATCCCTATCAGGTGTATTGTTTTATTATTTGGGTAGGAGACACTCTTTATTAATGGAAAAAGTTGATTTGGTGTTGCCTCACTTAAAGCGAATACATCCGGGAATTTTGCAAATAAAGCGGGAGTAGTGGCATTTATCCGTTTGTCTGTGCATTGTGCTGAGAGAATGACTGCTACCAGAAGCTGATAGGGATTATCATATAATAATTCAGTTTCGGCATCAGGTGCATGTTTCGAGAAATAATCAATAACAAACTGATACCTTTCTTTTTTAGTCATAAAAAATCCCGCCTTTGAGGCAGGACTAAAGTATTGTATTTAGTTCAATTATCAGGAGTGTACCTGGCCCAATTTACTTGAAGCGTGCTCTAAGATTTTATTTAAGGATTCATTCCTTGGTGAAAGACCAACAGGCTCCAGATTTTTTTGGGCGCTCAAAATCTCCTTAAAGGATTGTTGCAAATTCCAATCCGTTTCAAGAGCAGCTCTTATAGCGGCCGTCTTCTTGGCAGAGGTCTCTTTATAGAGATACTGTACCAGATCTTCCGGTGTTATTTTAGTCATGAAAATAAGTGCTTTAAAGATGTATTATCCAAATCAAAAAATTAAAACGTTCTAATTTCAGAAATATTGTGTTTTATCTACTTGAAAATGAGTCGGTAGAAATGATAAAAAGGTCTTCATTATCTCTCTTCATCATATATTTTTCCCTGGCATACTTTTCAAGGGTTTCAGGATTGGTTTTCAACAAACTCAATTCATTTTTTATATCTGAAATTTGCTTATCCATTAATCTTTCACTTTCCTGGAGCTTTGTTAATTCGCCTACGCGTCGCAACTGTAGTCTGAAATCATTTCTGTCAAAGAACAACATCCAAATAGCAAAAGCTGTGCCTGTTATGATATACTTGTTCATAAATAACTTGCGATACTTTTGCATTTTAAGTAATTTTTGATCAAATATGCCTTCTTACATTGTGTAATATTCTCAGAATAAGAAGACTTTAGTGCAATATTTGATTATTAATTCACTTTCCAAATTTAATTTTTCCTTTTGGAAAAACCGCACTTTCACCTAAAATTTCTTCAATACGAAGCAATTGGTTATACTTGGCAATGCGGTCAGTACGACTGGCTGAACCTGTTTTTATCTGTCCGCAGTTTAAAGCTACAGCCAGGTCAGCAATAGTTGTGTCTTCTGTTTCGCCGCTTCTATGGCTCATAATGGTATTGTAACCATTATTTTGTGCTAATGATACTGCGTTGATCGTTTCTGTCAGGGTGCCAATCTGATTTACTTTTACAAGCAGCGCATTGGCTACATTTTCATCAATTCCTCTTTGTAACCTTTTTACATTTGTTACAAAAAGATCATCCCCAACCAATTGTATTTTTTTACCCAGCTTTTGGGTTATTAGTTTCCATCCATCCCAGTCGTCTTCAGCCATCCCATCCTCAAGTGAAATGATCGGGTATTGCTTGATCCAACCCTGCCAGAAATCGACCATCTTTTCTATACTTAATTTTTTCCCGTCTGATTTATGGAAATGATAAATCTTCTTATCAGCAACAAACATTTCGCTTACTGCCGGATCCATTGCTATTGCAATTTGTGAACCGGCTTTAAAGCCTGCTTTATTTATTGCTTCAAGAACAGTTTCTATCGCCTCCTCATTGCTTTGAATATTCGGAGCAAAACCTCCTTCATCACCAACATTCGTACTGTACCCCTTCTTTTTAAGAACTGATTTTAAGGTATGAAAAATTTCAACACCCCATCTTAAAGCTTCGCTGAAAGAAGAAGCGCCAATTGGCATTACCATAAATTCCTGGAAATCTATTTTGTTATCAGCATGTGCGCCGCCGTTTAAGATATTCATCATAGGTATCGGAAGAATTTTGGCATTCGTTCCGCCTATATATCTATAAAGTGGAAGATTTGCTTCCAAAGCGGCAGCTTTTGCAACAGCAAGGCTCACAGCCAAAATTGCATTTGCACCAATAGCACTTTTGTTTTCAGTGCCATCAATTGCAATCATTTCAGCATCTATTCCTGTCTGGTCGGCAACATCCCATCCATTTAGTTTTTTGGCGATAATATCATTCACATTTTTGACAGCCTTCAATACCCCTTTGCCATCATACATTTTTTTGTTTCCATCCCTAAGTTCAACAGCTTCGTGAACACCTGTGCTGGCACCTGAAGGCACAGAGGCCCTGCCCATATACTCGTTCTCAGTAAGAATATCTACTTCAATTGTTGGATTACCGCGACTGTCTAAAATTTGACGTGCCTGGATATTTGTAACATAACTCATATTTTTTTACTTATTAATTGTTTTGAATACCACCTGTTAGATTTTTGAATATCTCTTCAAGGCTTTTAGTTTCACTTTGCAAAGAAAGTATGTTCAGATTATTTTCCAAACTTATCTGAAGGATTATTTTTTTTACTTTTTCAGGATCGAAAGTCTGAAATTTAAAGGCTGAAGTTTTGATTTGTTCAAACTTCTCAATACCGTCTATAGTTGAAAAAATATGTGGATTAATTGATTCAGTAAATTCAACTATTACTATATGTTGAGCATTGTTTAATAATTTCAGATTAGATAAACTATCGTCAGCAACGATATTACCTTTATTTATGATAACTACCCTGTCGCAGATGCTTTCCACTTCCTGCAAAATATGGGAGGAAAAAAGAACAGTCTTATTCTTGCCGAGGCCCTTAATCATTTGTCTTATTTCTATAATTTGATTGGGGTCCAATCCACTGGTTGGTTCATCAAGTATGAATACATCAGGATTATGAATTAAGGCTGCAGCAAGGCCTACTCTTTGTTTATATCCTTTACTTAACTGTCCCGTTTTCTTGTTGCTTTCAATCCGTAACCCGGTTATTTCGATTACTTCTTCAATCCTATTTTTTACATTTTTTCTTATTTCATGCAATTCCGCTATAAAACCCAGGTATTCTCTTACATACATTTCGTAATAGAGTGGATTACTTTCGGGCAGGTAACCAATCTTCTTTTTTATTTCGAGTGGTTGGCTATTTACATCTATGCCGTTAATCATTACGGTACCTGAATCAGCCCTCATATAACCTGTAACAATTTTCATTGTGGTAGACTTGCCGGCCCCGTTAGGTCCTAAAAATCCAACTATTTCATTATTTCCCGCATTGAAAGAAATATTATCAATTGCTTTTATTCCTGAATCGGGATAAACAAATGAAACATTTTTAAATTCCACATTCCCTTTGACAGAATTTAATTGTATGTCAACTTCTGAATTTTTAATTTTTAATTCCGAATGTGAATTAAGAAATTCATTTATTCTTTTTTGCGAAGCAGCCGCTCTTTGCACAAGCGATGTTACCCATCCAAGAGAAGCAACAGGCCAAGTAAGTTTTCCTACATAAATAATAAATTCCACAATATTTCCGTAGGTAATTTGTCCGTCAATGGCTTGTTTGCCTCCAATGTAAATTGTCAGCAGCGTGCTGAGTCCCATCAGCAACAAAATAAACGGACTAAACAATGCTTCCGTCATAATTAATCCTAAATATCTTTTTCGATAGACTCCGCTTTCGCTTGTAAAATAATTCCCAGTTGGTTCTTCCTGTGCGTATGCTTTGAGTACGCGAATTCCTGAAAATGTTTCTTGTGCAATGGTGGAAAGTTTTGATAATTGTTCCTGAACTTTATTACTCATTCTGTTTATCAAATCGCTGACAAAATAAATCACAACAACAAGTATCGGCAATGGAAACAAAACATATAAAGTAAGTTTGGTACTTACATTTGTCATTGTTGCCGAAACAAGAATGAGCGTAGCTATCGTGCTTGCAAAATACATCACAGCGGGTCCGATGTACATTCTCACTCTGCTCACATCTTCGCTGATTCGGTTCATTAAATCACCGGTGTTGTTTCTCCTATAAAAAGCCATGTCAAGCGATTGATAATGAGAAAATATTTCATTTTTCAAATCATACTCAATCAGTCGCGACATCACAATGATTGATTGCCGCATCAGAAACATTAGAAAACCGCTGACGATAGTTGTGCCGAGAATCAGCAATCCATATATCAAAAGTTCGTGAGCTGTGGTTTCAAAAGAAAAATGTTCGGCAACAGCGTGTGTCATAAAATCAGTTGCCTTACGAACAAGAATCGCAACATAAATTCCAAAAAAAGTAGAAAGGATGGCAAACAAAATTCCGAGAATCAATCTCCATTTGTATTTCCAAAAATATTTATTAAGATGCTGAAGTGATTTCATAAATCATCGAAAATCGAAACTATAGAAAAATTTTAAAATTTATTTTTTCTTTTTTGTTTTTCCAAGAAACCGTCTGTACAATTCACCTATTGTGTCAAATTCTTCTCTATATAAAATACCAACTCCTTGCGTGTATGGACCTTTCTGAATATTTAAAATATCTCCTTCGTTCGCTTTGTTTNNCTTTCAGCCGAACTTTTCCATTATCAGTCAATTTGTAATTTGCACTCACATCACCCACAATGTTAGAAGTATTTTGATTGGTAAGTGTATTTGCATTATTCGCAACACTTCCATCAATAGTTAATTTGTCATTGAATAACTGCGTGGAAAGCGCCAGTTCATACTGCTCGCGATTTATTTCATCACCCGGACGATAATGAACACCCACATCAAAATCTTTACTGATTTGTGAAAACCAACTGCTCAATTGATTTGAAAGCATTTCAGAAGTAGTAACTGCTTCCGTTTGAGTGGACGATTGCGCTCCCAAACCCGATGGTGTAATAAAACTATTCATCACGAGCAATGAGAATACCTGTTGATTCAAATCGTTCTCGCTGTTCTTAAATTTTTCCAGCGCTTGTTGGCGGATAAAATCATCTATGTCGGGCAAATTGATTTCAAATTTTATATCCGGAGCCATTAATCTTCCAGTTAAATTCATGACGCATTCCACCGGATAACGTTTTTTATAAATGTCAGATGTCTCAGTCGGAAAAAGCGGAGAAATAGAAGTGCGTGTTGAATAAACTGCATTCACATTAATTTCGGCATCAGTAGGATTTCCTGTCCAGCGAATCGTTCCTCCATTTTCCATTTTAAACTTTTTGTTGATTACATTTTTTAAAGTAAATAAATAATCTCCATTATCCACAGCATATTCGCCATACATTTTAAAATCACCAAAATCATTTATTACCAGGTCGATATTGCCGGTTCCTTTTGCTTTTATAACATCTCCGACTTTTTCGTCAAAAGTAAGTTGCACTTGCGCGTCGGCAGTCGGTTCAATTTTCAAATCCATTGTAAACCCGAATGTGTTTAGTTTATTTTTCGGTAAACTTATTTTTGCAGATGTATCATTCTTCACAAAAGTTACAAAACTGTTTGAGCCAACTTCTCCCGAATTAGAAAACGGAATAAATAATTGTGAAGTTTCATTTTTATTCTGAAGAGTTTTTGCTTTATCGGTTTTTACCGCCGCGGTAAGATTAATATTATCAAGATAACCTGATACATTCGCAATTCCGGTTGCAAAAACTTTTCCGCAATAAAGAGAATTATCTTTTTCCGTTGTATTCAAGCAAAGGAACTTATTCAAATTAATATCGAAATCAAACTGGAAATCTTTAAAGTTATTGTGCAAAATTTTTCCGTTCACTATTTCTGCGGAATTATTGTTTGCATCATAAACATGCAGTTTTGAAAAATCGAAATAATGTGACTCCACTTGCACATCTCCATTAAAATGGTAATCTGTACCCAAATAATTCACATGAAAATGATCCACCTTTGTTTTCACCAAACCTTTTAACAGCGGTTTGTCGAGAGAACCATGGATTTGTAATTCGGCGCTTGCAGTGCCTTTCAAACTCTTAAAATTATCTTTTATAAACGGTTCAAAAAAATCTAAATGAATATCATTCACAGCCGCATCCACAGAAATGCTGCTGTCTTTTTTCGAAGGAAAATAATTTCCCGAAAATTTCATATTGCCAACTTCATCTCTTTTAAAACCTCCGCTAAAGCTCACCTTGTCTTTATGACTGTCGTAAATACTTGACAGATTTCCATTTCCAATTAATTCATTGTTCACTTTTAAATTCTGAATATCAATGCTGCTTCCCAAAATCGGATTGTCATACAGATTGGAAAGAGAAGTATTTCCCGATATGGTTCCGAAAAACAAAAATCCGGTTCCTCTCAAAGCTGAATTAAAATCCGCAAGTGAAAAAGAAGAAAGAATTATATACAACTGGTCTTCTTTGACTTTGGATAAATTTCCTTCCAATTTAACGCGCTGATTTCCACAGGCGAAATCAAAATCGCTTACCTTAATAGCAGAAGAATCAATCACCAATTCATTTGCCGGATTAATTTTCCATGTAGAATCTGCTATAGTAAATTGTGAATCCTTAAATTTAAATTTTATTTTTGGTTTATCTGAAAATGAAATATATCCCGGAATATTTCCATTGTATTTTTCAACGGAACTATTATTCCAGTTAAGTTTGAAGTTCAACGTATCACTTGCTGCATCAGAATTGAGCGTAATATTATCAACCCAAACACTATCCGCAAGAGCAAACCGCTGACAAGAAGGTTGAATAGAAAGTTTTTTATCCTGAGAAGATGCAGTTAAATTGCACTTGTTGAATTTATATTTTTGAATCGTGAATGCAGGAACTTCTCCCACAAGAGAAAAATCATTTTTATCTTCATCATAATTTCCTTTCAGGGATGCCGGAGTCGTAATTTTCAGAGACGGAACAAATGCACTTGTAACAACATCGGTATTTTTTATTTGAACATCAAACGTAAACTTCTGCAAATGGTCATCATACTTTTTTAATCGGAAAGATTTTTTATTTTTTTCCACCGAAGATTCTATTCGGGAAATATAAGATGGCAGATATTTGCTCAGAAAATCATTCATGCACGAAGCCACTTCTTTCGGCTTAAATTTTCCGTTTAGATGAACATCGGCAATGGGAGAATACAGATTCATTTCCTTGACTCCGGCATTTTCATCAATTGCCAATTCCAGATTCTTAAAATCAAAAACTTCGGCAGCTTTTGTATAAACTACATCGTTCAATTTCATTTTTCCAGTAACATCATCTAAATTATTTCCTACCGCTTGAACATCAATCTTTGCCGAAACACCTCTGTATTCATCCGATTTTACAAAATTCAGTTTTGAAAGATTTGCTTTTGCAATAGTGGAATTAAAATTAATCTGCGTAGGCGATTTACTGAAATCCACATTGCCATTAAAATCAACATCCGCATTTTCATCCTTCACAATAAGTGAACCATTAAAAATATTTTTTGCAAATTTTCCCTTCACATTTATGTTTTTATAATTGTAACCGTTGCATTCAAAATCGTTTGCTGTTCCTTCCATCGTTACATTCGCATTTTCTTTTTTTAATCCTTTGCCTTCAAGATTTACATTCATTGTCATCCTGCCGAAATATTTTTCACTGGAAAAATATTTTCCAATATTAAAATTGGTACATGAAAATTTTCCTCCATAAATTGCATTATCGCCAAGTGTGTCGGTCTTCAATGAAATATCTGTAGAAATTTCTCCAAGTGCTGAATTAAAATTTCCATACGCGACAAAATCATTATAGAATCCACTAAAGTTTCCGTTGAATTTTATCATTCCAAAAAGCGAAATATTTTCGGGAACACTAATAAAATGCGGTTCGTTATATGGAGGAAGTGGAATAGCTTCAATTCCCATTTTTGATGTTCGTAATTCTTTCGCATCAAAACTCATATATGTTTTATTGATGTCAGGAAGTCCGGAAATAGAAACATCTCCCATAAAACTTGTTTCATCGCCATTACCTATGACAAGTAAAATATTTTTTCCTTTCAGGTCGCTCACTTTTCCGCTCGCATCTCCGTTCAGAAAAACTTTTTTCTTAATTCCTAAAAGAACATCCGTAAAATATGCGATGTCAGCCATCTCAATATTCGAACTATTAAACCGAACTTTCATTGTTACACTATCGTTGAAATGAGTAAAACTATAGAATGTTCTAAATTTGAAAATAATATTTGCA
>PKYU01000533.1 GCA_003132765.1 Chitinophagaceae bacterium
TACGATCAGCTTCATCCAGGACAAACATTTTAATGTGTTGAAGATCGACAAAACGTTGTGCTACCAAATCAAGTAACCTTCCCGGAGTTGCTATCAATATATCTACTCCCCTGCGAAGTTCCCTTGTTTGATGAAATTGCGATACACCGCCAAAAATTACCAGGTGCCGGAGACTGGTATGTTTGCCATAAGCCGCAAAGCTCTCATCAATTTGTATGGCCAGTTCCCGTGTTGGCGTAAGCACCAGCGCTNNGTTGTTATTTTCCACTTCGTGATTTCTTTGCAGAAATAGATTTTGCAGGATGGGAATGGCAAAGGCTGCCGTTTTTCCGGTACCTGTCTGTGCAGAGCCCAGCAAATCCTTTCCCTTTAGTACGTCGGGAATGGCCCTTTCCTGTATAGGAGTGGGGGTGGTATAACCTTCTGTCTCGAGCGCCTTTAAAATAGGCGCAATTAAATGCAATTCAGTNNATATTTTAATGTAAATGATAACTTCCTTTAACCTGAAATGATTGCTGAAAGCTTTTTCTGAATATGCTCAAAACCTATGACTTGATGAGCTTTTTCTTGTGGTAAGTTTATCCAGTCTGCTAAGTAGGAGTATATAATTGTTTGCAAATATAGATGTTTAATTGCTAAGTAGCATTTTCTGGTACTATTTAACGTAATTAACCATAATAACTGCGAAAGGTAAACGTATTTCTTCCAAGGTTATTGCACCAGATCGATCTGCCGGAAAGTTCCTATTACCAGATTTTAGACTGTGGAAAGGCAAGATATTAAACAGTCAACAGCTTTCCCATTCCCATTTTCTTACATTCGTTCCGGCACTTTCATACCTAATAATTGCAACGCACTTTTTATTACAGTTGCCGTCATAACGGCAATATGCAATCTAAGTGCTTTCTTTTCTTCGCTTTCTGCATTGGCTACTGAGTGCTCGGTATAAAAGGAATTAAAGGTCTTGGCGAGGTGATAAACATAGTTTGCAACTACAGATGGATTTAGTTCCTGCGCTGCCTGGCTTAAGATGATCTCATATTTTTCAAGAAAAATAATTAAAGACCTCTCCAGAGTGAGCAGTTTTTCTTTCCCTTCCATTAAATCGCCCGTAGCAGGTAACCCGCTGCCTGATGGTTCTCCTACCTTTCTTAAAATGGACTTTATTCTGGCGTAGGTGTACTGAACAAATGGCCCGGTGAAGCCGTGAAAGTCGATACTCTCCTCAGGATTAAAAATCATGCGTTTTTTAGGATCAACACGCAGGAGGTAAAATTTCATTGCCCCTATTCCAAGAATTTCATACAATTCATTTAACTCTTGCTCTGTAAAATCGCCAACTTTTCCCAGCGCTTCGGTATGATGTTTTGAAGTTGCAACCATCTCATTAATGAGATCGTCTGCGTCTACCACGGTACCTTCCCGGCTCTTCATTTTACCGGTAGTAAGTTCTACCATTCCGTAGCTAAGGTGAACAATATGATCAGCAAAAGGCATTCCCAGTTTCCGACAAATTTCTTTCAACACTTTCATGTGATAAATTTGCTCATCACCTATTACGTATATGCTTTCATCAAGGTGAAATTGTTCAAATTTTTGCTTCACAAGCCCTATGTCCTGGGTAATATAAACGGAAGTTCCATCGCCCCTTAATAATAATTTTTCATCCAGGCCTGCATCGGTAAGATCTATCCACACGCTACCATCCTCTTTATTATAAAAGGCTTTCTTATTCAATCCTTCCTGAACAATTTCCTTTCCGAGAATATATGTCTGGCTTTCGTAATATGTTTTATCAAAATCAGCTCCAATGCGTTTATAGGTTTCTTCAAATCCTTTATATACCCATCCGTTCATTTTATTCCAGAGTTCTATAATCTCAGGCTTGCCCTCTTCCCAATCCAACAACATTTTTTGGGTCTTTTTCATTATAAGGGACTCCTTTGCAGCATCCTCATTCGACTTTCCTGAATCCACTAATTGGTTCATTTCTTTTTTGTATTCATCATTAAACTTTACGTAATAATCCCCGACAAAATGATCTCCCTTAGTATGTGTTGAGTCAGGCGTGGCGCCATTGGCAAACTGCTGCCAGGCCATCATGCTTTTACAGATGTGGATACCTCGGTCATTAACAATGCACGATTTATATACCTCATCCCCGTTTGCTTTTAAAATTTCAGCCATGCTCCATCCCAAAAAAATATTTCTTAAATGGCCAAGGTGCAGGGGTTTGTTTGTATTGGGAGAAGAATATTCAACCATTACCTTTCTATGGGTTAAAGGTTTTTTTCCAAAACAAATATCATTGTAGTTGGACTTAAGAAAGCTATTTAAAGCCTCTTCAGAAATAACCAGGTTGAGAAATGCTTTGATAACGTTATAACCGGAAATAAAATGAGGGTTATTTTTTAGCAAATGTTCTCCAAGATTTTTTGCAAGAATTTCAGAAGATATTTTCNNTTCAGCCGTTTTACCAAAGCAAAAAGTACCACCGTGTAGTCCCCCTCAAACTCAGGCTTTGTCTCGTTAACCTGGAAATCCTTATCAGATAAGCTTTGACCATAGAGATCATCTAAGCTGTTTATTGCCGCGGAATGTATCAGGTTTACGAATGCCATATTTACTTAAATGAGTTGCAAAATTAACTTTCCTTGCGCATAAATTTTTATTTGTATTGCCTGAGCGAAGAACTTATTTCAATTCTATAACAGTTTAAAATATTGGATACCTCTTGATATAGTATTGTAACTTTATTTTTTATTAAAGAATGAAATACAGTTTGGTTTTTTTATCACTATTATCAGTTANNTTCAGGACACAGAAATTTCGATCTAGAGGGCCATCGTGGTTGCAGGGGGCTTATGCCTGAAAACACGATTCCCGCTATGATCAAAGCGATAGACCTCGGTGTAAATACGCTTGAAATGGATTTGGTTATTACTGCTGATAAAAAAGTTGTTGTGAGTCATGAACCTTATTTCAATCATGAGATCACTACACTTCCAAATGGAGATACTGTTGATGCTAAGGATGAATGGAACTATAACATTTATCATATGACTTACGATTCCGTGAAGCTGTATGATGTTGGTTTGAAGCCACATCCCCGTTTTCCAATGCAGCAAAAAATAAGAATTTATAAGCCTTTGCTTTCTGACCTCATTGACTCTGTGGAAGCTTACTGCATAAGAACCGATCATCAGCCGATGAATTATAATATAGAAATCAAGTCGCTTGATTCATCCGATAATTTATATCACCCGGCCCCGGAGGAATATGTTGAACTCGCAATGAAAGTGGTTAGTGATAAGAAAATTGCAAAGAGGGTAATCTTACAATCTTTTGATGTAAGGAGTTTGCAGGTCGCCGGCAAAAAATATCCGGGTATTAAACTTTCCTACCTGGTTGATATTGGCACTAAAATTCCAAAACATGATTTTGAAAAGGTATTAGGCTTCCATCCCGATATTATCAGCCCCGATTATTCATTGGTTTCAAAACATATTATTGCAATGCTTCATGACCAGGGCATCCAATTTATACCTTGGACAGTCGATGACTTTGAAACAGCCAAGAATTTATATGAAATGGGTGTGGATGGAATAATTACCGATTATCCAGACAGGATTAGTTTGAATGCTCTGGAGCAATAAACTTAGGGACACACATTGAAATATTATTATTTCCAAGCGGTAAATGTTTACCATTTCCTCCTAATCAATCTTCAGAAACATTACTAAGAACATGATTTTAGCATTAAACTCAGCAATTAAATTCTTAATTTTGCGCCTTCAAAAAAAAGGGCAGCATGATTAGTGTAAATAATGTGACGCTTGCTTATGGCAAGAGGGTTTTGTTTGNNAGAGATAGAGCCGAATAAAGGCTCGGTGAGCATTTCTCCCGGCGAGAGAATGGCTGTATTAAAGCAAGACCAATTTGAGTTTGATGAAGTTACCGTATTACACACCGTCATGATGGGGCACTGGAAAATGTGGGATGTGATGCTTGAAAAGGATGCTATTTACCTTAAAGAAGATTTTAGCGAAGCTGATGGAATGCAGGCGGGCTACCTGGAAGCTGAGTTTGGTGAAATGGGCGGCTACACAGCGGAAAGTGATGCAGCCAC
>PKYU01000296.1 GCA_003132765.1 Chitinophagaceae bacterium
ATTTCTTGGCTCGTTTTTCCAACAAAATATCTTACAACATTGATTTATTTCAAATCTTTGCCGGCGACTCTGAATGCAACTTTGCATATTGCGCCATAAGATTTTATTTTGCCGTTATCCACATGCACTTTAAAATCTTTTACATAAACTGAATCAATGTTTTTAACAGTTTTTGATACTTCTTCAACTGCATTTTTGACTGCATCNNAAATCCCTTTGCAGAGGACGCAATTACTTCTATTACTTTTACTATTGGCATAACTTATTATTTTAAGTGAGATAATATTATAATAATACCGAAAAATATTCAGATAACAAACTCAAACCTGATTTTGGGTGATGGGAAATGCAAAATATAAATATTCCAGGTCTATTAATTAGAATCTAACACAAGAAATGAGTATCAATAATCAAATGTTTTTCCTTCCTCTTCTTTATAGTTCGCATTATATTTCACAAAAAAATTTAAGTAAACAACCCTGCTGAAACGCATAAACCAGGGTTGCAAAATTACAATAAGGACCCCATTAACCAGCAGCCAGTAAAGCACCCGGTTATCGTCATAGGAAATTCCAATGATAATCCACCAGGCGATGAATGTAATTACAGAAAACAAAAAAAGGAGAAAATAACTTACATAACCTGTCCCATACCAGAAACCAGGTTCAAGGTCAAACTTCTGATGGCATACAGGGCAGGAATCATACATATCAAGAATATAGGAAAGTTTCAATTTTTTATAGGCATTACTGTGCTTAAACATATCCCCTCTTCTGCATCTCGGGCAGCGCATGGTTAACATACTCCATAAAAAACTGGGATGCATTTTCCTTTCTGTTTTTGACATTATTTGAATTTTTTCTAAAATAATCGTTTAAAATATCTGTTACTAAATCCGCATATTAAATTAATACAGGATATCCTCCGGTTACTTTTTTTCTTTCGCCTATTTGCTGACGCCACATAGCAAAATACAAACCTTTTTCCGCAAGTAGTTCATCGTGTTTTCCTTGTTCAACAATTTTACCTTTTTCAAGAACAAAAATTTTNNGCCACATAGCGTAATATAATCCCATCTGCGTGATTAATTGATCATGGGAGCCTGTTTCAATTATCTCTCCTTTTTCCAACACATAAATCCTGTCAGCATGCATAATGGTGCTTAATCTATGAGCTATTAAAATTGTGATCTGCTCTTGTTTGGAAGATACATCTTTAATCGTATTGGTAATTTCTTCTTCTGTTAATGAATCCAGTGATGAAGTGGCTTCATCAAAAATTAATAAATGCGGATGGCGAAGTAAGGCTCTTGCAATTGATAAACGCTGTTTTTCTCCCCCTGAAACTTTTACACCTCCTTCGCCGATCATTGTATCCAGGCCATTATCCGCTCTTTCCAACAAAGTATTGCAGGAAGCTTTTTGCAAAACATCCAGGATTTCTTCATCAGTTGCAGAAGGATTTACGAAAAGCAAATTTTCACGTATGGTTCCTGCAAACAATTGAGTATCCTGCGTTACAAATCCTATCTGCGTTCTGAGAACATCAAAGTCAATATTTTTTCCATCTATATTATTATATTTTATTTGCCCCTGTTCGGGAATATATAATCCTACAAGCAATTTTACCAATGTGGTCTTTCCTGAACCCGATGGACCAACAAAAGCAATAGTTTCCCCTTTTTTCACATCAAAGCTTATATCCATCAATGCCGGTTGTTGTGCCGACTGGTGTTTAAATCTTACATTGATAAATTCAAGCTCTTCAATATTCTGAATGGTTTCTGCCCGGGCAGGTTTCAGTTCCGGAGACTTCAACATCAGGTTATGAAAATTATTTAAAGATGCCTCTGCTTCACGATAAGAAATAATAATATTTCCGATTTCCTGCATCGGTGCAAAAAGAAAAAAGCTGTAAAATACCAATGAAAGATATTGGCCCGGTGAAATAGCATTTCTGAATATCAGCCATAATAAGGTAAAAGTGATTAACTGTTGTAAGAAATTAACCATGGTCCCCTGAATAAAACTTATGGTTCGGATACTTTTTACTTTGCGTAATTCCAGTTTTAAAATTTTAAAGGTGTTGTTATTGAGCCTGTTTACTTCCTGTTCAGTCAATCCCAGGCTTTTCACCAATTCAATATTTCTTAAAGATTCTGTAGTGGAACCTGCTAATGCATTGGTTTCATTAACGATATTTTTTTGAATACTTTTTATACATTTACTAAGCAAGCTGGTAACAACTGCTATGGCCAAAATACCTATAGTATACACCGGCATAATGATCCAATGCAGCCTGAATGCATAGATTGATATGAAGACAATACTAACTACTATAACAAAAAAAACATTGATAAAATTGGTGATAAATTTTTCGGTATCTCCTCTTACTTTGGTAAGGATAGATAATGTTTCACCACTGCGCTGATCTTCAAAATCCTGGTATGGCAGGCGCATGCTGTGTTTCAGACCATCAGTAAAAATAGTGGCGCCAAATTTCTGGATCAATACATTTCCGAAATAATCCTGGAATGCTTTGGCAATGCGGCTTATCATTGCAGTTCCAATCAATAGTAATAGAAAATACAATAAGCCATGAAATTGGTCTCTTCCGAAGAAAAATTCATGTTCAGTTCTTGGAGTTTTATCGGGGAAAATATGTGAATGAGTAACAAATAAATCCAGAATATGACCGGTAATTGCAGGAGCAAATAATGAAAACACCTGGTTGACTGCTGCAAGAAACAGGGCTAAAACCACCAGACCTTTATAAGGCTTTATATATGATAATAAAATTTTCATTGCGCAAATTTAGACAACAAATAAGAACTGAGGAAAGTTCGGAGTTTTTGGATAGTTATTTATCCCGCCCATCCTTTCCTATCCAAACTCCTATACTGAATAGCTTCTGCTAAATGTTCCGGTTTAATATCATCACTTCCGGCAAGGTCTGCGATGGTTCTGCTCACTTTTAAAATTCTGTCATAGGCTCTTGCCGAAAGATTTAATCTTTCCATGGCAACTTTCAACAAATTANNATCCTTATATCTTTCAGCCTGCCTGTCTCTTGCTTTTATAACCCTCCCACGAATTGTCTCGCTTCTTTCAAATTCTTGTTTTGAGGAAAGTTCATAGAAAGCTACCGGAGTAACTTCTACATGAAGATCTATTCTATCCAATAATGGACCAGAAATTTTATTCAGATATTTCTGCACTGCGCCAGGTGGACATGTACACTCTTTTTCCGGATGATTGTAATACCCGCAAGGGCACTGACGTGTTGCCTTTTTCCGGGATTTTGAGAAGGGAGGATGGTTGGGTTATAGGAAAGTGATATGTTTATTGTATTGGCATCTACTACGATCTTATTAGTTATTATCTCAATTATATTTCTCTTTTCTTCAAATGGAAGTTCAGGCCATCTAGTATAAAGGTCTTTGGCTTCCTGAATGATTGTATCGTTAGAAAGGTATTGGATTTTGAGGAAGTCTCTTTCAGCTTCCAGGATTGGGATTTGCTTTTCTATCTGCCGTAACCGTTCTTCTACTGGCCTGTAAACCTTTGCAAAATCATTTTTTGAAAACTCTCCTGATACTCGAAGCCCAAGCCATTTTTCGACATTTTTGGTCAATTTTGCGTATTCATCTGAAACTGTTTTCAAAAGGGTTTCCTTTTCAGCAATTGCAGTTTGTGATTTGTCATTGATTGTTTCAATATCTGAATCAGTTAAAAGGAATGATTTAAGCTGGTCATGATAGATTTCGTCAAGATCAGCAACTGTAATTTTACGTTTACATTTCTTGCATTTGTAAACAGGAGATTCAGTGAAGACATACATTTTTGCATTACAGGTGCAATACACATACCCTGAGAGCAGATATGCCGTCCGTGGGCCAACGGAAGAACGTTTCTTTTCCTGTTGATCTAACACGGCGTTGCAGTTGTTCCAAAGCTCTTCTGAGATGACTGGTGGGCAAGGGATTTTAATCCATTCAGATTCGGGCTTAATGACCCAATTCTTGCCCTCTCCAAGCGATTTGGTATAGTTTGCTAATCTGATACCCTTAGCTGTAGAATCACGCAGTAATCGCCCAATAGTGGTATCTGAGAATGAAGAGCCGTTGCGTGTTCTATAACCTAAATCATTTAGTGCCTTGGCCGTAGCCTTCTTACGTTTTGTTTTAAGAAATGTCTCATGAAGGAGTTTGCGTATGGGGGCTTCCTTTTCATCAATAACCAATTCCTTTCCTGCCCATTTATAGCCATACGATGCGGCTCCTCCTAATGGCTTACCCATACGTGCCCGTATAGGNNGGAACTGAGGCGGCAACCCGATCCGCAATTTCTTCACGTTCCCATTGAGCCATTGCAGCTATTATGGTGAAGAATAACCGTCCGGCGGGAGTTGACGTATCTATAGCTTCGGCTAAAGAAATGAGGTCGGCATTGTTCTGCCGAAATATTTCTGATATTTCAAGGAGTTCTTTGGTATTCCTGGCTAAGCGAGCAAGTTTTGAAAATATGATACCAGAGATAGTGCCATCTTTAATGTCTTTGAGCATTCGTTTAGTTTCGTGGTAGTCCATAATTGACTTACCGGATAATGCATCTAAACGATACACTGTAATCACATTCCACCCCTTTACTTCAGCGTACATCTTTGCCCGCTTTTCATGGTGTTCCGGACTATCATCCTTAACTTGCATATCGGTTGAAACCCGTATCCAAATACCAACATTCTTCTTCGTTTGCATGGAAAAATACTTTCTATAAAGTTAGAAAATTAAAAGGTAAGCCCAAATAAAATAGCTAATTTTTTTAGTTTTTTAAAATATTTTAATCATTTACTATTTGTAAATGAAATTAATGTTCGATTCCTGTCGGGATTTTTTTAAAAAGTAACAATGAACTATTAATTATAAATTTGGCAACGGTTCGGACAGACGGAATTTTCAGGCCTTCATAAATGCATGACCGTTGCATGCAAGCCTGTCGGCACCTTAATTATTGATACAGTTTAACTAATAGATGAAAAATACTAAGCCGGTTTCAATTAGGCCATTACTTTTAGGTGAGTCAGTTACTTTCTTGAATCAAGAAAGTATGGATTGCTTAATAACGCAGGACGGACTAGTGGAATTAATTAGTCAATTAGTTTATTATAAGGAAGAAGGTAAATCCCTTTACCCAGAAATCTACATATTTGAT
>PKYU01000057.1 GCA_003132765.1 Chitinophagaceae bacterium
TCAATATATTTTACGGCCTCCAGGGTAGTCACGATACCATTTTTCCAAAGAAAAAAATATTGAAGGGAAACCCAGATTGTCAATAAAAATATTTTTTGATATTTAGTTTGATTAAAGAGGTGTAAAAAAGAATTTTGCCCGGCCGGTAATTTCATGATGGATGAATCTGTGAAGATGATTTAACTGCCAAAAAAATTAATAGTAAAAGTAGCTTTTTACTTTGTAAGTCTATAGCTACATAATAAGGAGAATGCCACTTTCCGGGGAGGACCGACTCAGGATTGAAAGGGGAAAATGGTAGCTTTGTTTATCCTGATTAATCATTCTTCTTGATAACAATCATTTCCGAATCTTCATGCATCACTTTATCAAAGAAATTTTTTACGGAAGCATATTTGGATGCAGGTATTTTCAGCTGCGTTAATTCCAGCCTGGATGTACTTAAAACTGAATTTTTATCAGCTTCAAAGAAAAAGCTGGTTTTATAGTTAGCGTATTCACAGGTAAAATTTTTGGGAGATGGCAATGCATCTGCTACATACCCTTCCGGAAGTTTATAAATGGTAGTATCTGTTTTTATGAAAGGATTTTCAAAATAAAAATCCAATCGCCTGTTGTCTGCCTTAGGAAGTTTTTCCTGCCATTGCTTATATAATCGTGGTGCGATAAACATTTTACTACCGGCAGTAAATTCCGGAATTTTTTCGAGTGCCAGTTTAATGCTAATTGAAAGCATTCCTGAATCTTTATTTTTACTTATCTCAAATTCATCGGGCTGTTTAAATCCGTAATTATGGACTAAAAATTCCTTTTGGTCGTCTTTCTTTTGCTGCATCAAGTTGTCTTCCAAATCTTCTTTATAACTACCCAAAGAATTGAAGGTTGTCACGGAAATTCCAGAGCCATCTGGTGATAATTCAGCCAATGTTTTGGCAGTTAAAATATTTTCTTTTGATTTGCTGACAGGCGTTGGAACAAGATCGCCTCCATCAGCTGTTATTAAAAGCGCATTTTTATTTTCAGTAAATGATCCAAGCACCCCAAAATCAGCATTATTGCTGGTGCACTCCAGCCATATAGAATCTTTCGGCTCCGGAATGCAAAGGATCGCATGATTAAAATCATTTTCAGGAAAACCAGGATCAACCGGCTCGCTGTTATATTCTGCATTGATGATGGCAACATAGCTTTTTATGCCAACGGATTTTAGCGCAGCCTTCATGTAAATGCTAAGTCCTTTACAATCCCCATATTTTTTTTCATCTGTAAAATTTGCCGGGAAAGGTTTTAGCCCGCCAATACCCAGTTGAATACTGACATACCGGAAATTTTTTTGAAGATAGTTGTAAATAATTTCTGCCTTCTCTCTATCTGTTGAAGCTCCTTTTACCAGGTCATTGAAGAAACTTTTTCGATCGGGTGGCAACTCATCCTGACCGCGATACAAATTGCCAATCCATTCGCCGAATTTTTTCCAGGAAGTAAGATCACCTTCATTATCATAATAGCTAAACCTGTTGGGCGCTAATTGTATAGAAGGATAGCGGCTTTCATATTTAGCGGTGCCTTCTTCATATGCCAGGGCTTTCATATCAGTAACTGTCCATTGATACTGTTTGTATTGAGCATCTTCTGTTACGACAGGTTTTAATTGTATGTTTTTTTCTTTATATCGGAGATCAAGTTCTTTGGGTACACGGGCAATAAAAGTTGATTGCAAAACTGCTTCACCCGAAGACATGATATTGAAAGAGGGGTAGTTAACTGTTCCTTTAAATTTTAACTGGTAATTGTATTCTACTACAATTGGGTAGTTTGGTGCCGGTACCCTGAAATAAGTAAGGTTGCCATCTTCAATAAGTCCTTCACCATAAGCAACCCTGGTCATATCTTTTTTTCTGAACGTATTAGTTTGCTTTCCTGTCATATCATACACTTTTATTTCTGCACCTTCAAGGCTGATATATTTATTCGTGTATTGTTCAAAATCCAAATCATCTTTCCCTTTCTCATTCAAAATTGTCATTAACTGGTGAACTGTGTAGGTACAACGATCAATATCAGTAATTTCAAGAACTATAGTTTCTTCATTTTTTATTACAGATGCGTTTTTGAGAAGCGCGGAATCAAATAGTGGGGATCGGGAACCTGGGAAATTCCGGGAACATGGTTTTTGAATAAATGAAGAAAGGAGTAAAAGGGTAAGAATTGTTTTCATTTCAGGTTATTTTTTCTTCAGGACAATCTGCTCATTCAGGAGATCAAATAACTTTTTATAGAATTCCCTGATAATATCATATTGGCTTACGGGATATAAGTTTTGATTGATTTCAAAAGTTGAAAAGATTCTGATTTCGTTTGGTTCCTTATTACTATTAACACTTCGGGTAAAAATAATATCCCTGTCGCTGTTGCTAAGTTTTATGCTTTTAGGTAACGCATCTATTGTGAAACTGCTATCTACTTTTATGTGAAATGTAAGTTGAATAAATTGTTTATACCCAAAGTTAATGTTACTAAACCGGTTCTCGCTAATGAAGGGATTTTCACTAAGTCCGGTAAAAAAATTAGCGGGCAAAAAATAATATACATTGCTGTTGCTGAGCGGAAGTGAAAATTTACTCTTTGTAATAAATGGACTAGAATCGGAATCGTCATATACAGTCTTAAAATCAGAAAAACTTAGACCGTTTATATTTCCGGAAATTTTCTTTTGATAGTCAGAAACACTTTTGGTGCTGAAGATCCTCAGCCGGTAATCTCTGGCATAATCAGTGCTTTCGATAGAAAATTCTCCATTCAACATTCCTTCCGGATTAACCGATGCATCGATATGAATATCTTCCATGTATAATGCAGTGCTGTCTTTAATATCGATAAGATTGCCTCTTTTGTGGTTTACAATAAAAGCCGTGGTATTAAGTATCAAAAAAGGAGTCAACAGGCACGAATTATATTTTTCAGTGGCATCCAGGTAATACTGTTTATCGCCGATCGTAACACAGGCATACACCGTGTTGAACTGGTCAACCATTGTTGATGCCTTATTAACTTTTCCGTTATAGCGCTCACTCACAAGCATTGGATTTACGTCTAACCCTGCCTCACGCAGGAGGTTTACCAGGATAAGATTCAAATCGCCACTCGTTCCTGTCTTTTTCTCCCATGCCTCCTTAATACCGTCTGTCGAATATTTGGAATTGATTTGGTTCCATGTCATGTTTTTTCTTACATAATCGTACACCTTCTCCATCCTGCTAACTTCGGAGCTATCCGTTTTAATTCCTTTAATAAAATCATCCGTGCCCGATAAATTTTTTTTCAATTGCCCGTAAAAGCTTCCCTCGGTGAGCATTTCATTATTTACCTTGTCCCAGGTAGTCATAATATTCATCGTCTTGTATTTGGATAGCTGAAATGATACTTTTTGCAGGTAATCATTTTTGGAATCAATATATTTTTCATCCCTCAGGCCGGGAATATTATCCATTTCAAAACCTATTTTTCCTTCAGCGCTGTTTGGCTTTATATCTATTTGCAGGTTTTCACTTTTTTGGACCGCATAGGTAAATTCAGCATTGGGAAGAATCGTTAATAAATAACTGCTTTTTAGAACCGGTATATCCTCCTGGAAAATCCATTCTTTGAGCCCGCCATAATTTTTTTGAGTACTTGTATAGTTATATTCTAATATACTCCCTGCTTTCACCTCCGGAAAAGCAAATTTTACCTCACTCCAGTATTTATTTTCCTTTTGTGTAAAAACAGATTTTTTATCAAGTATTTTGGAAGTGGATACATTGCCTTCATAGTAATAAACGGCCCCTTGAACCGAGCTTATATTCTCAAAATCGTCATCGCTGTAAAAAGGGATGGTAATATTTCCGTAGTCTATCCCTTTATCCTTGAGTATTTTTAACTTAACGTGGTGATAAGTTATCAGCCGGTAATCTTCGTCATAGTCTGAGACAGCTTCATTCACAAGTACAACTGCAGTAGCTTCGTTATCAAAAGGGCACTCCTTATAGTCAATTTCAGCATTAGTTACTCCAGATTTTTCTGCAAAGAGAGCCGACTGTGCATTTGATTTATTAAAAGGAAAGAAAATATACAGGCAGATGATGAACAATGTTTTCCTGGGCATGGGAAAGTAGTTAGTTTCTTAAAATATCTTTAAAGTTTTGGATTGGAAAGCCCTCTATCAAATCTAATACATTTTTCTTTCCCTTTTCCTGCCGGACATTCCTGAATCAAGTATTGATAACGCTTATTCAGCTTAAGTTATTTTGAAGTATTCGGGCTGGAGTACTTATTTTTTCATGAAGCAATAAGGCGAAGGCTTCTGTTTTATTATTTCGCTTTATTAATATCCAGGATACGGGCAACATATTTCCCCAAAATATCAAATTCCATGTTTACGAGGTCATCCTCTTTTAAGCTTTTGAAGTTGGTATGTTCAAGTGTATAGGGTATTATAGCTACCGTAAAAGTATTGTCCGAAATATTAAAAGCAGTCAGGCTTACCCCATTTACGCATACAGAACCTTTTTCAATTATACAAGCTGCATTTTTTTCATCGTAACTGAAAGTATATTCGAAACTTCCGTTCAGGTCTTTCCTAGAAATACAATAGCCGGTTCCATCTACATGTCCCTGAACGATATGGCCGTCAATACGCCCGTTCATTCTCATTGATCTCTCAAGGTTGACCAAATCACCTTTTTTCCAATATTTCAGGTTTGTCTTATCCAGGGTTTCCTTAATAGCAGTTACACGGTATTCATCATCCCGTATATCTTCAATCGTAAGGCAAACACCATTATGACAAAGGCTTTCGTCGATTTTAAGGCTGGAAGAAATAGTACTGTTAATCCAGAATGTCTTGTTTGTTCCGTTTTGCGAAACTTCCTTAATAGTACCCAGGGATTCAATAATACCTGTAAACATGACTGTGTTTTATTATGAACCTTTTACAAATTCATATTTATAAAATTAAAATTTTGCTTTATCTTCGCACTCCTAAAAAAAATAAAAGGAAAATTTATGCTCATTATTGATTCAAAGGATTGCGAAAATATAGATAAAGCACTCAAGAAGTACAAGAAAAAATTTGAGAAAAGCCGTACCTTATTGCAGCTCCGTGAGCGCCAGGCCTTTACCAAGCCGTCAGTAAAAAGGCGTGGGGAGGTTTTAAAAGCCGTTTACAAGCAAAAGATTGCCAGCGGAAAGATAGAAATTTAGGAAAATCAGGTTTCAATATATTTAAGGTAGCCAAGGTTTAGTAACTTTACGGCTACTTTTTT
>PKYU01000248.1 GCA_003132765.1 Chitinophagaceae bacterium
CTTTCTTTGCAATTGTAAAAGCAAACACTCACGCAGGTTCCTCGCAGCCACTCCGGGCGGATCAAACTGTTGTATAAGGGCTATAATCTTTCCAATCTCTTCTTCGGTTGTTTGAATATTTTGTCTAAAGGCCAGGTCATCTACGATTGCTGTAATCTCCCTGCGCAGGTATCCATCATTATCGATGCTGCCTATAATTTGCTCAGCTAATTTTACTTCTTTGGAATCCAGCCTCAACATTAATAATTGAGTTTTTAGCATATCATAAAAAGAGGTTTCCACTTTTTGCGGAACTGATCTTATCTCATCAGGGTCCCCGTAATTATCATCCCGTAACCTATAATCGCCCACCTCGTCATCACCATCATTTACATATTCACTGAGGTCAACCTGATCATATTCCTTTGCACTGCCGTCCAAATCCAAATCCTCATCCTTGGCTTCAATATCATCCTGTTGGGCTTCAAAATTCTCATCATGTCCATCTTCGCCTGTTTCGAGGGCAGGATTTTCTTCCATTTCTTCCTTAATCCTTTCTTCCAGGTGGGCTGTAGGAACCTGCAGCAATTTCATTAACTGAATTTGCTGAGGTGATAATTTTTGTAACAGTTTCTGTTGTAACCCCTGGCTTAAAGACATTAACTTTTTTCTCTATTTAGGTTGTAAATTTACACACATAAAATCAGGATATGAATTATTGGAATAAAATTTGTGGGGCAATTTTAATTTTCCTTTTTTCCGCCCCTTTTTTATACGCACAATCCTCCGCATCCTTACCGCAGAATGGCGCCGGCTATATCATTAACGCTAAATTATTTTCATCTGATACATCCTTTCATTTTATTTCCCGGAGATTGTCATATTCTGATGCAGTAAATTCAAAACAAGTCCTTGCGGAAAATTTTTCTATTAAAAACAATGGTTTTTTTTGCAGGCAGGAGCTGAAAGTTGAAAAAGCTACTAAAATACCGCTACGCTTAAGGCTGGGTTCATTGCAACAATGCAATTATTATGAAGGAAAAAATCAATAATGTTATCATTATTTTAAAAATTCTTTTTGCCGGTATTTCCTAAAAATTTCCATTCTAATTGTTATATTTTTGCCGGCATGGTTAAGGATGGTGCTCTTCATAAGTGCAGGAAAAATATCTGCTTTTCATTAATATTTCTTTCTCCAATTTTTGCAAACTGCCAGATTATCTTCAATACTTCCGGGTTGCCTGCAATAAAAGACAGTAATCCTGTAATTAATAAAGAAGACTCGATTTTACGGATCAAAAACTTTAGCCCTTTTTTTACCATTCATGTGGATTCCACGCTCGATTACCAGTTTGAAAGCAATAAAGACGCTCATCAGTATTATTGGTATCTTAAAAATTCTCCTGTTGGTTTAAGAATCAATAAAGACAACGGAGAATTACACTTCAAGGCTGATAAATCCTATTTTATGAGTGGTAAACTGAAATATGATTTTAAATATAATGTTCAATTAGGAATTCAAAATCTGGATTATCCCGATGACCGGATTGATACATCTTTTTCACTGATTTTTTATAACACTGAGATTATCCCTTCCAAAATAAAACCAACAATAGGAAATGATGTGGTGATTGGGGAGGGCGACACGCTTAATTTCAGGCTTCAATGTGAAGATGGCAGTTTTCCAATAGAATCTATAAATTATTTCTGCAATTATCCGATCAATTCACTTACCCCTATCGCTCATTGTGGTGATACTTTTACCTGGGTAGCTCCCTATGATTTTATTAAAGATGATGATTATGAAAAACTAAAGCCGGTAAATATTAAGTTTATTGGCGTTGATAAATGGTCAAACCATGATACCACGGAGTTAAGGGTGCTTGTTAAACAGTCAATCAATTTTCCATTCCGCGTGAAACAATATAATAAAATCTATGAAGAAATCGGGAAATATATCATTCAATTAAAAAGAACTTTCAGGATTTTGGATGGGAAGATCCGCCACACGAAAAATACCCGCACAACATTTGATCTCACTTCTGCATCAACTGCACTGGGAGGAACAATTTTTTCATCTATGCAGAATAGTGGCGCTAAAACCACAGGTACAATATTACCCAGCGTGGGAGTGGCACTTGTGCCGGTGAAAGAAGCTGTAGCTCCTTCAAAATCGGATGTTCAGAATTCAGCCTCACTGGTTAGGAGTGATATCAAAAGGTTGCAATACCTGCTTAGTGATAATGCACTTGTCAGCGAAAGAGATCCGGAAATTATCAGGAAAACGCAAAAGATACAGGATGAACTTAACCAGGTTGAGCTTCAGCTTATAGATGTGCCGGTTGTGGAGGACAGTTCAGAAAGTAAAGATATTGAAGAGTATTTTGACAACCCTAAGGTCAATAAAAAATACCGGCTCAAGTAAATATAAACTTTGGGCTATAAATTATTTATGCAAGAATTGTTCAATTATGGGAAATAATTTACCTGGTTCTTCGACCTGTGGATTATGACCCGATTTTTCAAATATCATGAATTGAGCCTGTGGGCAATATTCTTTATACTTCTCCATCATATAAGGCACGGCAACGCGGTCAAATCGTCCTCCATAAATCAGGACAGGCATCGTAAGATTTTTTAAATCTTTTCTGAAATCAAAATTTCCAATATCGCTGCCTACAATAAAATCGCCATCCTTTCCGACCATCTGGTAATATAATTTAGAGTTGAAAGCATTTGGGTAAGGTTTCTTTCCGCGGTTTAAAAAATTATTAGGATTGTATGCATATAAAAAGCCATAAGGAACTTTGCTATATAACCTTTGGTGCTCAGGATCGCTTGAAACGGCTCCCATTTCCCGTATTTTCATTAATGAATCCCAAATTTCCGGGTAGTTGGTTTTTATTTCATGATTGCTGTTATTATCATTTGCCTGCCACATGATAAAACTGTGAAATGTATTTGCAAGAATCAAATGGCTTACATGTGAAGGATACTTAAGTGCATATCCCTGCGCTACGAGGCCCCCGTATGAATGACCCAACACATTGAGCTTATCAAAATGCAACGCAATACGAAGTCCCTCAATATCTTCAATGTCGCGGGCCAATGAATATTCTTTTACATCTTTGGCCGTATCACTTTTGCCCCTTCCAAATGCATCAAAGTAAATGATCTCATTATCTTTCGCCAGCGAATCAAAAGCCCTGTATCCCAAATGAGCGCCTCCGGGTCCCCCGGGGATAATGATGAGAGGGTCGCCCTTACCTACTAAAACTACCCAAAGCTTTGCGCCATTAACAGTCACCAATTTCCCATCCGTAAAACTATCAGGTAATTTTTGCCCATTTAAGGCAAACTGTAAAAAACAAAAACCAGCATCAAAATTTTTCTCATTTTCTAAAATTTATTATTGAAAGATGAAGGTAAAAAGATTGATTGAGCTTAAACCGGTTTCAATAAAAAATCCCTGCATTACAGGAGAGTTACAGGCAAGAGACCACTGCTTTGTGCGGTATGGGGATGATTGCAGCATCTATGTAAAAAGTGAGAAATCCGCCCAGAGGGTAATAGAAACGGTCACGAATTATATAGAGACCAAACTGAAATTGAAGGTAAACCGCACCAAAAGCAAGGTAAGCCGCCCAAACGAAAGTACGCTTTTAGGTTTTTCATTCTACCGGAGCGAAAAGGGATGGGAAATACGCATTGCACCAAAGTCTATAATAAGAATAAAGAAAAAGATGAAGGAGCAAACAAAGCGCAACAACCCGATCTCTGCGAAGGAAAAGATAAAGAAAATGGAGGTGGTAATAAGAGGGTGGGTCAACTATTTTGCGATAGCAAAAGCCAAAAGCAAGATGCACGAATTAGACGAATGGGTAAGAACAAGACTGCGAATGGGCATATGGAAACAATGGAAACGACCCCACCGAAGAAAGATGAACCTGCAAAAGCTGGGTATCAACCCAAGGAAGGCCTATGAATGGAGTAATAGCCGTAAGGGTCCTTGCCGCGTCGCGCACAGCCCGATACTGTGTCGGTCGTTGAACAACGCCTATTTCACCTTCACACGGCATCGATACGTAGGTTTTGCCAACTACTACTTTTGGAAAACCGGACACCAAACCAAGTTATTCTAACAAACCGCCGTATACCAGACCGGTACGTATGGTGGTGTGAGAGGACAGTGAGGGAAATAATCCCTCACTTCCTACTCGATGTGTGCCTTGAAGTACTTATGAACTAAGTACATGCTATTAGAATGATGGTGGATGGCCCACCGCAAGGGCTGACAGACAGACCTTGCAAACCACTTACTGGTGCTTTACTCCGAAAGGATGAGGTGCTGAGCGAGTAAGAAAAGGCAGCATGAAGCTGTCAGGTAAGTAATAGGGAGCTGAACGAAAGTGAATTGCCGTAGTAAAATATCGTTAAGGAAAACATAAGCTGTCAAAACCATTAACCGTGTCGAGGGTTTGGGACAA
>PKYU01000427.1 GCA_003132765.1 Chitinophagaceae bacterium
TTTGCTTTTTGTAAGTAGCTGCACATGCACTTCAAGGCCGATCACCGCTTCATATTTATCTAAAGAAGACATGACGCG
Organism: Chitinophagaceae bacterium; assembly: GCA_003132765.1. Lineage (GTDB taxonomy): Bacteria > Bacteroidota > Bacteroidia > Chitinophagales > Chitinophagaceae > Ginsengibacter. The sequence goes on from PKYU01000427.1 coordinate 79, forward strand.
AAGGTATGAAAAGACATTTCCATAAGTGCAGAACAAAACATAAACAAATGAAAAAGCTGCCCAAAAAGAGCAACTTTGTATATGAAAATTAAATAAAACCTAATTCAAGATAAAGTTTTAGAGGGGTGATTCTTGAGCTATAGGTTTGCGCTCTTAAGCTTTTTTGGAACTTTCACTTTAAAATTCATCTCAGCNNCATTTAAATGTTCCATTACTTCATCGACATTGTTCACTTTTTCTCCATTCAATGATGTGATAATATCCTCTTTCCTGATGCCGGCCTTATCAGCCGCAGATCCCTTATTTACTTCTAAAACTTTAACACCATTGCTATTCTCAGTGTCCTCAATTCTTAACCCCAGTTTTGGTTTATTATCATTATTATTCCAGAATTTGAAATAGGAATTTGGCATACCAGGCATATTAGGCATTTCCCGCATTTTAGGCATCCAGGTCATTCCATTATTAAACATATTTCCATCCATTCCCGGATTATCTCCCTTAAAAATCATCGTCCTGCGTTCAGCTTTTTTTTCACCCAATTTCACGTTTGTATTGAGTTCCTTATTTTCTCTAAGATAAGATACTGATACTTCATCACCCGGCTTATGCGAGGTCACTGCTGCTATTAAATTTGATGGGGAGTTTATCGTTTTATCTCCAACCTTCGTAATAATATCTCCACTTGCTAACCCCGCTTTTTCAGCTGCGCAGCCTTTCACCACTTCGTTTATTTTTACACCATTGTCTGCTTTAGAAGTAAGTATGCCTAAAAATGCTTTTGGGGAAGCATTATCAGAATCATTTTCGAAAAGTTCAATATTCATGTCTTTGTCGCCGGGGGCAAATGAGAAATCACGGGAATCCCTGTCCATAAAATTCTTCCTTATTATTTTTACCTCTCCATCATGATAATCAGATAAAGGTTTACCATTTACGGTGACATTATCTCCATCAACTTCTATGGTCATATTTTTGTTGGAATCACCATTGTTAGTAATGATGATCTGTTCCGATTTTTTTTCCTGAGNNGTTGTTAACATGATACCTGACAAGAAAAGGCCTCCCAAAAAGGTTAATTGTTTCATTGTAATAATTTTTAAATACGAAATAATTAGTAGAACAAATGTAGGAACTTTTGCAGAACTACGAAACCGTTCGCAAATAATTGCTTTTGTTTAACAAATGTCTGTTATCTCCGGCAAGGATAGTGAATACACCTTTACAGGAATTCCATCGATTATTTCATTATAGCTGAATTTCATTCCAATTTTTTCCAAAATCTTAATGGATGCTTTGTTTTCAAAATTTGCTTTTCCGGTAATCGTTTTTATTTTCAAAATCCGCAAACCATAAATAAGCGTGTACTGTGCAGCTTCCGTAGCATATCCTTTTCCCCATGCATTTTTAAGCAAGCGATAACCCAAATCAGTTATTCCCGTTTCCTTAATGAATTTTAATCCGCACCATCCTATGAATTCATAATCATCTCTTTTATGAATTGCCCACCTGCCGAGATTTATTTTGTATTGGGGCAAAATAATATTGGTTATAACTTCCTTTGCCTCTTCATCATTTTTAAGCACCGGCTCATGGACGTATTTGAGTACATCCGGATCTCTGTTAAACTTATGAATAAGCGGTGCATCTTCCTCTGTAAACCTTCTTAGAAAAAGTCTCGGAGTTTCAAGTATGACTTGCATATTCGGAAAATAAGCAAAAATTCAGATAAGGAGCTTTACTTTATCAATTACTTCAAAAAGCCGTGAAGCATCTTGTCCGCCGGCCGTGGCCAAAGTCTTTTGCCCGCCACCACCGCCTTTAATTAAGGGGGCAACCTGTTCTTTAATAATCTTTGACGCATCGAGTTTTTTTGAATCTGCCACTTTTTCGTCCAGCATAACAGCTACGGCTGGTTTACCTTCAATAGCTGCAGCCAGAACAATTACATAATTTTCCAGATGATTTTTTAAAGAAAAACAAAGCTTTTTCAGGGAATCACCTTTAGGGACTTCTACCACCTGGCCAATAAAATTGATACCATGAATTTTTTCTGTTTTTTGCAATAGTTCCTTCTGCAATACAGATAATTGAATTGCTTCCGATTTTTCCACTTGTTTTTTTAATAGANNACAGCCTTACTGAGGTCTTTGGGATTCTTAAAATTCTCGCTAATTTGATGTAAAGTATCAAACTCATTCCTGATAATATTTTCGGCCGCCTTTCCGCTTACTGCTTCTACTCTTCGTATTCCTGCTCCAACAGCGGTTTCAGAAGTTATTTTAAAAAATCCTAATTCCCCTGTGGCTCCAACATGCNNCATTTCTCCATATTTTTCTCCAAACAAAGCCATGGCGCCAGTGGCAAGAGCTTCTTCTCTCTTCATTTCTTTAATAACAACCGGAATATTTTCGCGAATTTTTTCATTTACCAGGGTTTCAATTTTTTTTATTTCTTCATCAGACACTTTTGAGAAATGTGAAAAATCAAATCGTAAATATTCATTATTAACCAGGCTTCCTTTTTGTGAAACATGATTGCCCAAAACTTTACGCAAGGCGGCATGCAATAAATGTGTAGCGCTGTGATGAATAGCTGTTTTCTTCCTTTTCTCCAGGTCAATTTTTGCACTAACATTTGCATCAATATTTGCAGGAAGCTTTTCTGTAAAATGAATGATGAGGTCATNNGAATTTTTTCGTTTTCAAAAATTAATACACCTGTATCGCCAACCTGGCCACCACTTTCAGCATAAAAAGGTGTAGTATCTAAAACAATTTGAAAAGTTTCTTTGCCTTGTGATTTTGTTTTTCTGTATTTTAAAATTTTGCTTTCTGTTTCATAAGTATCGTAGCCAACAAATTTGGAAGACGCAGTTTCGTTTACAGTAATCCAATCTTCTGCATCAAAAACAGATGCTGCGCGCGAACGTTTTTTTTGTTTTTGCATCTCTGCTTGAAAGCCGCTTTCATCGACTTCTAAATTTTTTTCTGCAAAAATTAATCTCGTAAGATCTAAAGGGAATCCGTAAGTATCATATAGTTCAAATAAAGTACTTCCTCCTATAATAACACTTGGATTCGGGTTTTGAATCGAGTGAGGGATTGACTTTGCAGAAATAATCGCTTGAGTTATTAATTTTAATCCATTCTCCAATGTTCTTAGGAAATTCTGTTCTTCCTCAAGTACAACTTTCCCAACAAAATCTTCCTGCTTCTCCAATTCCGGAAATACATTTTTAAACTGTTCTGCTATCAAAGGAATCAATTTAAAAAGCATGGGTTCTTTTACGTCAAGGTAAGAAAAGTAATACCTGACTGCCCTTCGTAATATCCTTCTGATAACATACCCTGCTCCTGTATTTGAAGGTATT
>PKYU01000167.1 GCA_003132765.1 Chitinophagaceae bacterium
GAAAAGATGCGTCAATTGGTTTTGGAAACATCCAATAAACTAAATGAAGATGGGTTGAGGGTATTATTGGTTGCCATTAAAGAATTTGATGACAGGGCATTGACTTATTCGGTAGCCGACGAAAGTAACATGATTCTTACAGGTTTTATCGGGTTCCTTGACCCTGCAAAACCATCGGCAGAACTTTCCATCAAGGCCCTGCAAAAATTAGGAATCAGTATCAAAGTGCTCACCGGTGATAATGAAATTGTAACGAGGAAAATTTGCCGCGATGTTGGTATACCTGTAAATAATATACTGTTAGGAACCGATGTGGATAAGATGACCGATGGAGAATTACAAGAACAATTACCAGGTGTTTCTATACTGGCGAAACTGATGCCGATGCAAAAGTCGAGAGTAGTAAAAGCATTGCAGGCAAACGGCCATACGGTTGGATTCATGGGTGATGGCATCAATGATGCAGTGGCGTTGCGGGATGCAGATGTAGGCATATCTGTAGATACAGCCGTTGATATTGCGAAGGAGAGCGCAGATATTATTTTATTGGAAAAAGATTTAATGGTGCTTCGCAAAGGGGTAATTTATGGAAGAAGGACTTTCGGCAACATCATTAAATATATTAAGATGGCAGCAAGCAGCAATTTTGGTAATATGTTTAGTATGCTGGGGGCAAGCGCATTGTTACCTTTCTTGCCAATGTTACCCATTCAGATACTTATGCAAAATCTGTTGTACGACATTTCACAGATTTCTATACCATGGGACCGCATGGATAAAGACTATTTGGAAACGCCACGTAAGTGGGATTCAAAAGGTATTGGCAGGTTTATGCTATACATTGGACCAATAAGCTCAATATTTGATTATGCTACTTTTGCCTTGATGTTCTACTTTTTTAAAGCCAATTCGCCCGAACATCAAAGTCTATTTCAATCGGGTTGGTTTGTTGAAGGACTTCTATCCCAAACACTCATTGTTCATATGATAAGAACAAAAAAGATTCCCTTTATCCAAAGCTGGGCCTCAGCGCCTGTTGTTGCACTCACTTCGTTTATTATGGGTATCGCTATCTATTTGCCTTTTTCACCTTTTGCCGGCGCCTTCAAAATGCAGGCTTTGCCGTTAAGTTATTTTCCATGGCTTTTAGCCATAATTCTTGGTTATTGCCTGCTTACCCAATTTGTGAAAAATTTGTTCATAAAAAAGTTTAATCAATGGTTGTAATCTAATAAACATCATTTAGTTATTCTATTCATATTTTTGATAATTATGGTTTTAATAATTGTCCTGATATTTAATTATCGTCATTAAGAATCTTGATTCCAGAAATTCATAATTTCATTGGGAATGTTTGTTTATGTTGATTCATTTCAACTCACTCGTAAAGAGTGATTGCATCAGGAGAACCATGTATCAAATCATTTATAAAAATAGTAGTAGCTTAACGTCTCAAAATCTCAGGGATATGAAAAAGAAACCATCTATCAATATTTTTCTCCTGGCAGCATTTTTCTTGTTTACAAATAATGCAAATGCCCAAAGCAACAATTCTGCTCAACATCTTTTAAGGCATATAGTAATCATAACCTTTAAACAAAATGCCTCACCTGATAGCATAAAGGCTTTGGATGATTTATATAAGCGGTTATCAAAAAGTCCGTTTGTTAAAGACTTTGAAACCGGTTTGAATGTATCTACAAGGGACACTGGTGTATTGAAACATGTATATGTCACTTCCTTTGCATCAAAAGAAGATATGCAGCATTATTCAAAAATTCCGGAATACGCTTCCCTTTTTAAGATCTCACTTCCCATATCAGAAGAAGTTTCTGTTGTTGATTATTGGATAGATAAGTAAATTTTACGTCTACTATGAATGCAACGTTTTATTAGAATTTCCTGTCTTATTACGACCATGAACAAGAATATTTTCCGAATAGTATATTTTGTCACTTTTTTAGCCTTTTCATTAATGGCATGTAAAAAGGATGGTGACCATCTTAGTCAGGGAACTATAGTTGGATGGAATGATGGATACTGTGTAGTGTGTGGTGGATTCTACCTAAACCTTTCACCAGATACTACTTTAAATAAGCATGCTTTTTACGTATTGAATTATTCACAATCCTTAAGCCTTGTAATCAATAAATTGAGCGAACAATATCATAAAAATAATTCTCCGATCTCCGTCTACGTTGATGGAAAGCCCGCTTCTGATTCTCTCTTTGGTTTACCCACCTTTTTTGTCACTAATATACGGGCGAAATAATATAAAAGACTACTACCCGACTATAAAATTGCATTACCTTAGAATATTGAATGCAAGGTCATTTCAATTCGAAAAATGTGATCCTGGTTCAATAAACTAAAATAGACTTCATGGCGCCTGTTAAATCTGTTTTCATTTTTTTGTTTTGCTGTTTACCGTCAATATTATTTTCCCAATCTAAATCGTCAGATACCTTCTATCTTTTGAAACCTGATCGTGTTTTTGACGGCGAGCAAATGCATACAGGCTGGCAGGTTTTTGTAAAAAATCAAACCATTGAGGCTGTTGGTGTAATTGGTCCAGGAATTAAAGGTGTTTCTATTATTGAGCTTAAAGGATGTACGCTTTTACCCGGCCTTATTGAAGGGCATTCGCATTTATTTCTTCATCCTTACAATGAAACCAGTTGGGACGACCAGGTTTTGAAAGAATCCACTGCGGAGCGGGTGGCGAGGGCATNNTTGGGAACTGAAGGGGCAGGTTTTAGCGATGTAGGATTAAAACAGGCAATAGAAAAAGGAATTATCCCCGGTCCCCACATGCTGGTAGCAACAAAAGCGATTGTTGCTACAGGAAGTTATGGACCAAAACTAAGGGATGGAGCTGATGTCCCAAAAGGTGCAGCAGAAGCTGACGGCTATGATGCACTGATAAAAGAAGTGCGGACACAAATTGGCAAAGGTGCAGATGTTGTAAAATTATATGCCGACTACCGTTGGGTACCTAACGGAGAAGCAGAACCTACATTTACTGAGGAGGAATTAAGAATTGCAGTAGAAGTTGCAAAAAGCAGCGGCAGAATTGTAGCAGCACATTCCACTACTGCGGAAGGTATGCGACGCGCCATTATTGCCGGATTTACCACCATTGAACATGGAGATAACGGAACACCAGAAATTTTTGCCGAAATGAAACGAAAAAATATTGCTCTATGTCCTACCCTTGCCGCCTCAGAAGCCATTGCACAATATCATGGCTGGCGCAAAGGCATTGACCCAATGCCCGATAATGTAAAGGAGAAACATAAAAGTTTTAACGCAGCTTTACAAAGTGGTGTTACCATCTGCATGGGAGGTGACGTGGGAGTTTTTCCTCACGGTGAGAATGCACGCGAAATGGAGCTGATGGTAGAATACGGAATGAGTTCAATAGATGTATTGCGCTCAGCCACATCTATAAATGCTGATGTATTCCAGATCAGTAAGAAATATGGCAGAATTAAACCGGGTTTATTTGCAGATATTATAGCAGTAAAGGGCGATCCTTCAACAGATATTCATGCGATCAAAAATGTACTATTGGTTATGAAAGATGGTGTGATCTATTTGAAAAAATAAGTCTCTTTCCATTTTTGCCATCAGCAAATTGGGTAATTAATCATATCATGTACTTTTATGCATTAATATGATTTGAAAGGAATATATCTTTCAATTAAATAAAGGCAGTCAGAAAAGCTAATATACTATACTTTTTAAGGAAGTCTCCCTGTTAATATAAAAAAGAATTAAGAGTGGTTCCAAAAATTCCATGAAAGTATTGTAAATGCTGCATGATTATTGCTGAGAAGATAGAAAATTTTTTATGGCAAAGNNATGGCAAAGAGAATAAGAGGACTCTTTGATGAACAAGATAAACTGGAACGCATCAGCAAACTGGGTGATCCATTAGAGAGGTTGATTAAAAGTATAGAGTGGTCATTGTTCCGTTCTGTATTGAACGGTGTCTTTGTCAAAGAGGCGAAGGGTCCTGGTGGGCGTCCGCCGTTTGATTATGTGATGATGTTTAAGATATTGATACTGCAGGAATATTTTGGATTAAGCGATGAACAATTAGAATTTCAGATTAAAGACCGGTTCAGTTTTATGCGTTTTTTAGGATTGGGTATTTACAATAAAGTTCCTGATAGCAATACCATCTGAAATTTTAGGGAGCAACTGTCAAAAGATGCTATCGTTAAAAAGTTGTTTGATATCTTTCACAAAGAACTGACGAAGCGTGGCATGATTATCAACAAAGGCAAAATTGTGGATGCGTCTATTATAGAAGCGCTTGTACAGCGCAACAGCAAAGAAGAAAATAAAGAACTCAAAGAAGGGAACATACCGGCAGCGTGGCAGCATAATGAGCACAAGCTAAGCCATAAAGATACTGATGCCAGATGGGTAACAAAAAATGGAGAAGACCGCTTTGGTTATAAGAACAGCATCAAGGTGGACAGCAAGAAAAAATTTATAGACAACTACAATGTTACTGATGCAGCAGTACATGAGAGCATATCAGTAAAAGCGGTACTCAGTAAAAAAGATAAAGTTCAAACATTGCATGGAGACAGTGCCTTTAACGGAGAAGCCTTTGAAGAAGCAGTAAAGAAATGTGAGATGATAAACAATATACACGAAAAAGGTTACCGCAANNCGAAAGAGCAGGATCCGTGCAAGGGTAGAACATATATTTGGATATGTTTACCAAAGAGTAGGTAATCCCATCATAAGAACAATAGGTATTGTAAGAGCCAAAGTGAAGATCGGTTTAATGAACCTGACCTATATTTATGCAGGTTTACCTATTACAAAACAGCGCCTGCAAGGCGGTAGTGTGCCCATGACTGCCGAAACAAGCAGTCAGTGCACAGGATAAGCTGCAAAAGCAGCAAATTAAAAAAGATAAACAGGCTGACAACTATATTGAACTAACAAAAAGGCAAACCAAATTTCTAAAAATTAGTTTGCCTTTTAAAAAAAGATGGTTTTTGGACTACCCTTAATAACATACAATATTTTTTACTGTGTCCCGTTAAAGTTTATTAAACACTGATTATTATAGGTAAGAATCTCATTTTTATAAGAATTTTTTTTTCATTTCCAATTTCAAAAGGGGATTATAATAATATATTCCCTTATGATATCTGTTATAGGTAATCAACGCTTCAATAACAGCCTGTTATTTATTGGCCCTTATTGATTCAAGATTTGGTCAACAATAATCCAAACATTTCCAGTGGCAAAAAAACATAACAGATCCTATGAAAAAAATCTACCTTAAAAACATCTCATTATCTTTCCTGCTCACAATAATATTATCTAATAATAATGCACAAAGCAGCTTCCGGATAGGGACAGGCTCTGAAATGACTAATTTCAGCACTATGGACCTAGCTACTTCAGGTGTTCAGACCTGGAGCACAGATCGCCTGGCTGNNAATCTAATATTAACGGCTATCTTAAGAAATACGGAAATGAGCCTTTTACCTTTCCTGTTGGAAGCGGAACCGACTTAAGAACTTTAACGATGTCTGCTCCTTCATTAATTACTGATGTCTATGCTACCGCCTGGATTCCAGGCGACCCCAGCGGAAATGCTGACCTTACGGGACCTAATGGCGGGCCTCACGATATTAATGCAAGGACTTCACCAATAACTACAGTTAGTAATGTCGGCCAATGGGACTGGCAAACTGGAATTGACTTAGGCACTACAGGAAATGGAGCAGGACTTACTATAACTGTCAGCATTCCGGATATGACTGCTTTTTCTACCTCACCAGGTTTACGACTCGTTGGTTGGAATGGAACTGACTGGGTAGACTTAAGTGGCTCGCCAACTGCAAACGGAACTGCAAAAAACAGCACTTTGAGTGGCACAATGCTGGCCGGCATTTCAGCTATTGGCATTGGTTCTATTGACCTTCCTTTACCGGTAAAACTGGTCTCCTTTAGTGCACAAAGCATAGAATGTAATGCATTATTGAACTGGACTACCGCGAATGAACAGAATATGTCGGATTTTGAAATAGAACAAAGCGACGATGGTACGATATTCCATTCGGCTGGCGTCGTCTCGACTAAGGGAAATAATCAGTCAAATAATTATTCACTTACTCTAAATCAATCATCAGTCATAAATTATTACAGGTTAAAAATAATTGACATAAATGGCAATTATACTTATAGTTCAATAACGATGGTTAAGACAAATTGCGCAATAAAGAGCGAAATAATTACTGTATATCCAAACCCGGCAAAAAATGGAATCGTATCCTTAATCTTTACTTCTCCAATAAATGATGCTGCAAAACTAATGTTGATCAATGAATCCGGCCAGACATTTATTAGCATGGATCTCGTAATAAATGCGGGTACTAACCTGGCAAAATTGCAACTCAATCAAATTCCTAGAGGAACCTATTTTATAAAGTTGGTAGCAACAGGAAATAAATCTGTTTTTCAAGCTCAAAAAATAATTGTTCAATAAAACAAAAAATAATACATAATTATTTAATCCAATTTATTTAAAAAATCCTAATTAAAATCCAATTTATCATGAAAAAGAATTTTGTTTTATTATTATCTGTTTCCTTATGCTTTTGCAATAGTCTTTTTGCACAAATCAAATTAGGTAATAATCCTACAACTATTGGCGCAAGCTCTTTATTGGAAATGGAAAGTACCAATAAGGGTCTTGTGCTCCCAAGGATGACGACAGCACAGATTATGGCTATTGAATCGCCTTTGCAAGGCATGCTTGTATATAACACTGATAGCAACGGAATAGCACAGCGTACCTCAACTGCCTGGCAGTATCTTTGCCAAACAGGCGGGCCTAACTCCCCGACATCAAACGACTGGCATATTAACGGTAATTCAGGAACAATGGATGGTACCAATTTTTTGGGAACTACAGATAATGTTCCTCTTAATTTCAGACTTAACAATCAAAAAGCCGGGAGAATTGATAACACCAACGCCAATGCTTTTTTCGGATACCTGGCAGGAAACAACAACACCTCTGGTACCCAGAATACTTTTGTGGGGCAACAGGCCGGATTTAATAATACAACAGGAGTTTGGAATACTTTCGTTGGAGATAGCGCTGGATATTCCAATACGAGCGGTTTTAGAAACACTGGCATCGGCTACAAATCCCTTCTGAACAACACTACAGGCTGGTGGAACGATGCTTTTGGTTATAAAACTCTTTACTCAAATACAACTGGAAGCGATAATATGGCAGTAGGACACGCGGTTTTATTTAGTAATACAACCGGAATTCATAATGTTGGTGTAGGTAACGACGCTATAGTATCTAATACTACAGGAGGGGGGAATAGCGTAGTAGGTTATGGCGCTTTATACTTCAACAACGATCCCATAGGTTATAATACAGCGATGGGCTACAATGCCATGTGGGCAAGTACAATAGGTAGTTTCAATACAGCGATAGGAAGGTCTTCATTAACAAACACGACCGGAACTTATAATACAGCTTTGGGGGATAATTCAGGTGGGAATAATACGAGCGGCAGCAATAATACTTTTATTGGCTCCAGTGCAGATGCTTCCGTCAATTCACTTACAAACGCCACAGCTATTGGTTACCAGGCCTCAGTAAGTGCCAATAATACAATGGTGTTGGGAAATAATAGTATAACAGCTCTCAAATGCAATGTTCAAACTATCACAGCGTTAAGTGACGGAAGATTCAAAACAGACATTCGCAAAGATGTTCCGGGCCTTGATTTTATTCTAAAATTGACGCCGGTAACTTACCACCTGGATGTGCATAAGTTAAATGCTTATACCCGTAATGCAGGCAATGCCTCTTCCGCATTACCTGTTAATTACAATCCGTCTGAAGAAGCTGCTATCCGGAATAAGGAAAGCATAGAGTATTCAGGGTTTATTGCGCAGGATGTTGAAAAGGCGGCTGAAAAAGTTGGATATAATTTCAGCGGGGTTTATAAACCTCAGAACAGTAAAGATACATGGGGACTTGGTTATTCAGAATTTGTAGTACCGCTGGTAAAGGCAGTACAGGAGCAACAAGATCAAATTAAGCAACTCAACAACCAGGTTGACGCACAAAACAAGGCGATAAGTGAGTTGAAAGAAATGGTAAAGCAGCTTTCAGAAGAAGTGAAACTTAAAAATAAATCAAAAACATCTGAATAATTGAGAGAAGGAGCTTACAAGGATGAAGAATAATATCCAATAAAACAATCTGCAAGGGTACTGATATTCAACTCTTCTATATGCCTTTANNAGTGGAAAAATATTTTTCCACTTTGGCCTTAAACTTAAAAATTTACCTACATTCGCCTAATCTAAAGGAATAATTCAGATAATAGATTGCAACACCGGATATGTAGTATCGATAAGGAAACAAATTCAATAAAAGACTTCGGATTATTTTTTGCTGGCCCTCTATTCCACACAATGAATTTATTGCAATAACTGTATTGCTGTACCAGGTTTGTATTTGATGAATAACCCATTTATGATCATTCACAATATTTCATGGCATGAGATATGTTAGTTAATGAGGATTGATAAGTGGTCCGGCGGGGCGGGTCCGATAAATTTTTAATGAATATTTTTCAAAGAAAACATAAAAAAAAAGCAATGGAACGAATCACGGTTTTTAAGCTATCCGATGGCAGATTGATTGAAAATGAAGCTTTGGCCAGAATATGCCAGGCTGAAATTGATATTAAGAAAAGACTATCTTCTTTGTGTCAGGAATTATTTGAAGGATTGGACGTTGAGCAATATCCACAGGTGATTTATAATAAGCGCCAGGAATTTTTAGATGCATTGACAAATAAATACGGAGGTTGGTGCTAACCGCATTTGTGATGAAGTATATTGAATGAAATTATTCTTCAAAGCATGGAATATTTGATGAATAATTTTCAATATTCAATTTAATCGGGTGGCGCTAAAATGTTTTATTAATACCGGAGAATCCTGTTTAGCATAATTAAAAGCTTATTACCGCAAAGTTGTAGGTTATTCATTCTAAAAAATAATCAACAACTCAACATAGAATCTACTGATCTCCATGAGAAATTCTTCCTGCAGCATATTCTCTTTTTCCAATAGCAGGTATTAATTCGCCAACTTTTCCAAGTCCGTATTTTGGCATATTGTTATAAACACATTCATAGCTGCCGGCATTCACTTTATAAGTTTCATGCCATATACCCACATCGCCATTGCTTTTTATTTTGGTATTAAAAGCCTGCCATGCAGGATAATGAAAACCGTCCCGGTCCTTTGCATAAGCTTCTAGATGTTCAAATGATTTCCAATATTGCAAAGTGACCGGCGTGATGCCTCCCAAAATTTGAAATCCCAAAAAACCGCTTTCTGGTTTTTGGGAAAGTTCTTTTAGCATTTTCGGCATGGCTGCAGCCACCGGAAGCCATTTGTGAAACTTCCAAAAGCGGTTCACCCGCATTCCTATTAAGAATACTACAAAGTCGCCTTCAAGCTTTGCCGTCATCCGTTGATTAATTGTTTTTGCCATGATTGATAATCTGGTTTTTATGAAAAGATAATTATTAATATTAATATATAGATTTATTACATAAATATATGTTAATCAATTATATATATAAAAAAAGTGTTTGTAGTTTACATTATATTCAAATTTGAAACAAATTCCAATAAAATTTTGGATTCAATTCCTAATGAAGAAAAAGTTAATATAAACTTAATATTAGGATTCTAAATAAATTCTGGAAATTGCATGTCACATCTAAACTGATTGTTATGCAAACTACGGAACGACCTTCAAATCTACTAAGCATTATTAATGAGTTGGAAAAAAGATATCCTAATTTCAAGAAGATGGATATTTATAAATCAGTCAGCAACGATTACAAAAATATACGCTCTCTGTTCAAGCCCCTTACCGAGACCGAATTACAGGAAATAAAGAACCGCGCTTCAAGGGAACTAAGTTTATTTGAATAAATAGTTACCCTACTGCAATCCATTACCGATTACCGTTTTTCAACAAAGGAAAGTTGGAATGGAACAATACCCATTTCCATAAATACCGTGGTGAAATAGCCAAATCTTAAACTATTTCACCACGGTATCTAACAGAAGAACATTATTATTTTGGCATCTCAAATATTGCCGGATCAATATCCTTGTTGAACTCGACCTTGGTCGCTGTAACCTGCAAAGCGAATTGACCCATATCTATATTTGTGTTATACGGAATAAGTATCCCGAAATCAGATTTTCTTAAATCAGAAAAGCTAATAGTAAAAGTGGTTTCCTGGCCCTGCACCTCTCCTTTTTTAACGGCCCTGATAATATACGAAGTAGTTGGATCAATGTAATACAGCGTTTCTGCACTGTCTTTATTAGTATATTTTATTTTGTAGGCATTAATGCTATCAACTTTTTCTTGGCCTTCCAGTTCCACTTTTGCACCGCGCAATGCATAGTTAAACAGAGGATCTGGCAGGTATATCTGGTCTTCATTTTGTTNNGTACCGCCGGCGAATGGATTAATTGACCACCCGCCCCTATCAGTTATAACCTGTACAATCTGCTGACCGTTAAAATTCAGTTCATTCCTATAACCTTTGGCATTTACAATGGTTGTCTTGGAATCAGATTCATTCCCCATCACTTCAGTCTTATTTTCAATATATACTGAGGTTATTTGAGAAAGTTTGTCTTTACCGCCAATGGCATCAATATGCTTGGCAATAATGTCATCGACTGTTTGAGCATTCACGAAGGAGAATAATAACAGTGTTGTTAATGAAAGAAGGCATGTTTTCATTTTTTACTTTTTATTTGTTTTGAGTTAAAAATCCAAAATAATCCTTTTTTTCCGAACATGACTTTTTGAATAAATTTTTCCCTGTTATTTTTTTAGAAAAAGCTTTAGGACAACAAATTCCTATTTATCTGTTTTCGCGACAAGTAGTTGCTGAAACGATAATCCAATTCATATAATCGGGGATTTGATGTGTTTTTATATGGAGCGAATAGGCACATTGCCTGTTACCTGGAAATAATAAATCNNTACCACACTATTTTACTAATTGCCATTATGGAATTAGTCCGAATCAATCATAGTAATTAACTAACGGAAAAGGACAATTGTCTGAAAGTAAATTTTCAATGATCGATGACCTCTTTGCAAAAAAAAAATTAAATTAATGTAAAAGAATAAAGAGTAGACCGGGTATTTTAACATATAAACAATCAAATTTTAAAAAAATGAAAAAACCAATTTTGTTCTTAATAACCTTTTTGTTGCTAACAGTTTTTACGTGTAAGGTAAAAGCGCAGTCTGCCAATAACGCTCAACCATCCTACAAGGATATGATTGGGGAAAATACTAATGCAGAAACCGACCTGAAAGTAGTTTCTGACTTTGTAAATGCACTCACTTCAGGAGACCTTGTAAAAGCAAAAAGCCTGCTTGCTGATGGTTACAAAGGATATGGCCCCGCTCCCACCGACTCCTCTACAGTGGAGCAAACGATGAGTAACTGGCAGGAAAATTACAAAACCCAGTCGGACAGGAAATTTGGTTTTGTGTCTGAGACATTTCGTGTGCTGCAGGGCAACTTCAAAGGTGATTGGGTCTCTCTTTGGGGTGATTATACTTTTACCCAAACCGGTAAAACTGTAACTTTTCCTTTGCAATATACTGCCCATGTAACTAATGGAAAAATTGATACGGATAGAGTCTATTATGACCGTTTA
>PKYU01000576.1 GCA_003132765.1 Chitinophagaceae bacterium
ATTAAGAACACGTCCCAAATTAATTATTCTTGATACGATGAATTTCTGGATGGAAAGCGCACTTGAAGATTTGAAAAAGGTGCTGGGAATGATTGATGTCTTGATGATTAACGATAGTGAAGCAAGACTATTAAGCGGAGAATTTTCATTGGTAAAAGCAGCAAAAATAATTATCCAAATGGGCCCAAAATTTCTGATCATAAAAAAGGGGGAACATGGGGCTTTATTGTTTCATGATAGCCATGTATTNNTATTTTTTGCACCGGCTTTACCGCTGGAAGATGTGTTTGATCCGACAGGCGCAGGTGATACTTTTGCCGGTGGATTTATTGGTCACATTGCAAATACGAAAGATATCAGTTTTGAAAATATGAAGACTGCCATAATTGTTGGTTCTGCAATGGCAAGTTTTTGTGTTGAAAAATTCGGCCCCGAGCGTTTAAAGGAAATCACCAGGAGTGATATTAATATTCGCCTTAAGGAATTTGTTCAACTGGTAAATTTTGATATTGACCTAGTTTAGCAGTGTTCTGTTTATGAAGATTGGCAGATCATATTAGCTCAGAATTTTATTGATACTTTTTATGCTTGAAATCATTGCACTGATATTCTTAACAAGAGAAATCGGAAGGCTTGCCCAAAAGAAAGGTCTGAAACCAATTGCCTGGAAAATATATACAATTGCGGGTTGGGTCCTTTCTGAAATTCTTGGTTTGATAGTTGGTATAATGATTTTTGGCGAGGGTAATCTTTTTTCTGTGATGATGATCGGAATCACCTTTGCAATTACAAGTTATTTCATACTTAAAGCACAACTCAATAAAATGCCTGATTTTGATGATGATATTAACAGGATTGGAAATAATTAAACCCCCCTCTNNTCTGGAAAAAATTTATTAATAATTGCACCTGATAATTAAATTATACCTAATCGCCTAATACCTCCTTGCCAGTACTATTACATTTTTAAACTGCTTCTTCTTTCCTTCAGCATTATAAATTTCTGTGTAAATGATGTAAATTCCCTGAGGTAGTTTCCCTTTTTTATCAGCCAGTCCATCCCAGCGGTAATAGCCTCTTATGCCACTTAATGCATTTCGTTGCAAGTACCTTACCGGCCTGACCGATGCATTAAATATGGTGATATTGGCAACATATCCGGGAGAAGGAAAATTATAATCAATGGTTGCAAAATCAGCTGTTCCGTCATTATCAGGTGAAAAAATATCCGGTGTCACTTTTATTTCTCCCTGAATTACCTCGTCTATCCTATATTGAGAGTTTTTATATCCCGGTGTTCCGTATCCTGCGCTGGTGGCCGCAGAATGGNNGAGCCGTTATAACCTATTCGCTCCAATGATACGCCCTCTGTATTTGATACCAAAGGAAATTGCCAGGAATCTGCATATTTAACTTCATCGATTATTGATCCCTGGTTATTCAAAATGATTACATTTCCCTGATCATTCGGGAAGGATGGCATATCATTGATAGTGAAGAATGCATTAGGATTAGTCGTTATATATTCCCTTTTAACAGCAAAGGGTCCGCAGATAAGACCATAAAATCTCCGGGAAATAAAAATGAATTCTCAGAACTTACCTGTTGAATATTACTAACTACATTAGTACTATTTCTATTGGCAATGTAAACACGATTTAAATCAATTATCTTTTGAGAACGATTATATAATTCAACGAAATCATCTCCCTTGGGTCTCGGGTTATATAAGATTTCATTGATTACAATATCATTGATATCTGCATCCTGCGCTATTCCAAACCTTGCATTATTTCTTTGGCCGATTACATTGCCTTTGCAATCAGAGATATTGGATGTTGAAATGGTATAGATCTTTCCTACTGAAATGGAACTGCTTAAAATAATATTTACTTTATTAAAAAAAGGTGCAACAACGGTCGAACTCAGAACAGATACGCCGTTATCGATTGTGTAATTGTTAATGGAAGCTGCTTACAGGCTATCTAATGGTTAATCAAACAATAAAGTTATTGTTGTATTATTCGATGTAAAAGCTCTTAATAAACCCGGACCGGTTTCGTCAGTATTTAAGGCATCAATTGAATTTATTCTTCCGGGTGTACCTCCACTAACATCTTCGCTCGCCTTCCAGTTGCTCATTCCAGCGCATGGATTTTTTGAATCAATCATTTCCAGTGTCCAACCGCCAGCCTTTTTAAGTTCATTTTGATTCCAGTCTGCAGCATATTGGACGGTATGTATTGCTTTTCCGGTAGAAGAAATCAGGGAAATTAAATCACCGTTATTATCGGGTGATGGAAAGCTGGAAACATTTATTACCTTACCATAAGAATTCAATAAAGGAACAGAGGACGCTGTGCAAATAATAACAAAACTATCCGGTTGTAAAATACAATCAGGCATTGGTCCGGAAAGATCCGCAAGTTTCCATCTCTTCCAATTAATTGGAAAAGAAGATGTATTTCTTAACTCAATCCACTCGCAATCAGGTAACCAAAACTGTGGAGAAGGATCTATCATTATTTCATCAATTACAACATCATATTGTTTTGGGTTATAGAAGCTAAAATTAATAATAACAGAATTAATTTCATTTCCTGAAAGATCTTTTACCCCATTTACGGTAAGCGTATAATCAACTGCATTGGTAAATAAAGTTGAAAATGAAAGATGAACTAAAGATGAGTTTACAGCATCCCGGGTAGCAGATACCGGGTTGCCTAAACTGTTATTTGCTGAGTAATTGTAAAAATCCTGACTGCTTTCTGCGTCCACAGGCTCATTAAAAAATATATCCACTTCAGAAGAAGATATTGCATTTGCCGATTGAATTATTGGCGGAATGATATCCGGTGTATAATTTTTTATTTCATTATCATCGAAGAAATGATTCTGAAAAAACCCGGGTGTGCTTTGTCTTACCAGAAAACCAAAAAAACCGGAAGTAAAATAGATGGCATCTGTGACTAAGCCCTCAGGGGTATAGAAATTCCCTGAACCACTCATATCCCTGTATAGTGTCCATTTATTAGTTTCGTCTCTGGTAACCTTAATCTTCATAACACTATTGCTGTTATTCAAAATTCCATTCAACCCATCAATAATTTTAATAATGATACCGTTAGCGTCCTTCCGGTAAAGGCTTATTTCATCATCAGTATTACCAATTCGAACAAAATAGCCGCCTGTACTATTAAGAGTAAGATTGCTGTCAGAAGCCAATTAAATAAACATCAATATAATTAAGTGAGGAAGGATTAAAATCAATTTGAATAAACATTTCCCACTGGGCAG
>PKYU01000216.1 GCA_003132765.1 Chitinophagaceae bacterium
ACATGCGGGGCTACCGCCCAGGCAGGCCCGTCAGCATTAATGGTCTCTGTTGGCGTTTTAATATCGCAGACAATACGATAAATTCTGTCGGCTTTGGAATTGAATGAATCATAACTCAATTCAAATTTTACGTATAAAAAGATCAGGAAGAAAGCCGTCATGCCAACGGTTAGTCCCATGATATTGATAAATGAAAATGCCTTATGACGCCATAGGTTGCGGAATGCGATTTTGAAATAGTTTTTTATCATTCATGGACTTTTTATTTCATTTGTAAACCGATCACACTTCTGGGCTTAATTTTTTGAAATGGAATTGATGGTTGATCCTTACTCGATTTTTTTGATCTGCATTTCCCCTATATTCAATCCTTTATTAATTATAGCGTTTCCTTTGTATGCTATTTTTGCATCGCCATAAGAAGTGATCTTAATAATCTTAGAGGTATTTACTTGTATATCCGCATCACCATAAGCGATTATTCTTGTGCTATCATTATTAATGGAAAGGCTGTTAACTTTACTATCACCGTAAACGGTATATTTTTGATTTCTTATGAAACCAGACTTAATTTCCAAAGAGCTTTCACCATAAATAGTTGACTTTAGTTCTCCTAATTTCACTTCATTCAACATTACCTGTGATTCTCCGTAGATATTTAGCCTGAATAAATTGCCCTTAAGAAGACTCTTGCAAATGATGGTTTCTTCTCCTCTCACAGACAGTGTATTCAATGTTTTATAGCTTATTGTTGCAGTTACCCCCGTTCCACTATAAAGTGGTTGGCTTACTTTGTTCCCATTTTGATAAACCTTTTCGTTTTTTGTTAATTCTTTCGCTCCTTCCAGGTAAACCCAAAGTGTATTATTATTGACCTCAATTTTGATTTTCTCTTTGCTCACAGTACTTTTTTCAATAGTTACAGTTTCTTCATTTCCCTGCACCAGGGTCACCTGTATATGTGGGCTTATAATCACTTTGTCGAAATGACCTACGGGAGTTGTTGTTTGGCCAAATGTGGCATTAAAAGCAAAAAATATTATTGCTATTATATAAAATTTAAATTTCTGCATAATACTTATTTAAGAGATGAATTGAAGTTTTAATTTCTATAATTTGTCTTTNNTTGCTGCTTTTATTGCCTGGAAGCTAATAGTTAAAAGTGCAATTAGCAAAGCTGCCAAACCAGCCATTCCAAAAACCCACCAGTGCACGTTTATCCTGTATGCAAAATCATCCAGCCAACTATTCACCGCCCACCATGATATAGGTATAGCAATAATTATTGCCAGGAACACCAGTTTTAAAAAGTCGATGCTGATCAATTGCACAATGCCGGAAATGCTTGCTCCCAACACCTTTCTTATGCCAATTTCTTTTCGTTTAACTTGCGCCGTATAGGTTGTTAATCCAAAAAGACCGAGACAGGAAATAAAAACAGCGATGCCTGCAAAAACATTGAAGAGAACACCAGAACGTTGTTCAGATCTGTAGAGGTCATCAAAACTTTTATCCAAAAAATTATAACTGAAAGGAACATTTCCCGCATATTTTTTATATTGGCTTGCCACCGCGGCTATAACCTGCTTCGCATTGGTGGCTGTAGTCCTTACATAAAGTATGTTGGGTTTGTTCCAAAAATTATAAAAGAGCAGCGGCCCGATCTTTGTTTTAAGAGATTGAAAATTGAAATCTTTAACCACACCGAGTATCGTTCCTTTCCGGTCATGGAAGGTAATCTGCTGGCCTACATAAGGTGTTTTCAGGTCCATTTGTTTTACGGCTGTTTCATTTAAGACATAATAACTGCTATCGGCAGGAGAACCGTTAAAATTAGTTCCCTCCACAAATTTAATTCGCATCAGGGGAATGAAATTTTTATCCGCTTTGAGTTGCGTAATGAGCATATTACTATTTGCCGGTTTGCCTTTCCAGTCAATATCGCCAGTTGAACTATACAAATTTGAAATGTTGTCGGCATCAGACGCTGCTACATTTGAAATTGAAGTTTGTTGTCTTAATTCTGCTTCCACTGCATCAAGATGATTTACCACTTCATCGGGCAGCAGCACGGAAAAAACATAACTCCTATCATACCCTAAATTTTTATTTCTTATATAATCCATCTGGCGGCTGATAATGATGGTACACACCAAAAGAATTACCGAAATGGAAAATTGAAAAACCACCAGCCCTTTCCTAAGGGAAGTAATTCCGATTCCGCTTTTAAATTTTCCTTTGAGAGATTCAATTGGTTTAAAGGAAGATAACAACAGCGCCGGGTAAATACTGGAAGCTATTAATGTTCCCAATATTGCCAAAACGATGGCCTTCCATACGGCTACATTTGTGAAATTAAATGTTAGTGTTTTCCCTGAAACTTCATTGTACAAAGGCATTAAGATATAAATAAGTATAAGAGCAAGGGCCGCTGCAAAGACAAAGAGTACCATTGTTTCCAGCGTGAATTGGAAAAACAATTGCATTTTACTGGCACCGATAATTTTCCGTACCCCCACTTCTTTAGCCCTTAACAGGGAACGGGCAGTAGAAAGGTTCACATAATTGATACTGGCAATAGACAACAACAATATTACTATCAGCATAAAAATTTGTACCATCCTTAACGCTGCATTATTTCCATCAGCACCTACGAGGTGTATGTCTGCAAGATTCTCCAGATTAAAAGCCGCATCAGATTCTCCGTTTCTCGCTTTTTTATATAAAGCAGAAAAAGTATCGCCTGTTTTTACCGGATCAGTTCCGGGCTGCAGTTTCACAAAGGTGTTGAATGCATAATTACCTACATCTTCATCGATCGTTTTCCAATCGCCATTGCCGCCCCATGAAGTAAAAAGCCGGGCATAAAATCCCATCGAAAAAATAGCATCAAACTTTAGGGAAGAGTTATCAGGAAAATTCTGCAATACACCGGTAACGATAAAATTGGTTTTGTAGAAAACCAATGTTTTTCCAATAGCATCCGTATCACCAAACAGTTTTTTGGCGGTAGATTCTGTTATTACAACAGAAAAAATATTGGGAAAGGCATTGTCATTGTTTCCTTCAATAAACTTAAAATTGAACATTGAAAAGAATCCGCTGTCAACACTGGCAACTGTGTTACCATCAAAAATGTTTTCACCGCTTTTATCCGAAAGCAACTGGCCGTCATCCTGGTGTATCCTTACTATGGATTGAACTTCCGGGATGTTGCTTGCATACACAGCCAAAGGTCCCGGCACTCCGGGCCAAGTTTGCGCTTCACCATTAGATACAAAGTGGGCGCTTAGCTGGTAGATATTTTTGTAATCCTTATTAAACTTATCATAGCTCAATTCGTGCTGTACCCACATTAACAACATGATGCCGGTAGCAAGCCCTACAGCCAGTCCGCTGATGTTTAAGGCACTGTAAAATTTATGGTTCCATAAGCTCCTCCATGCTGTTTTGAAATAGTTTTTGAACATAGATCTTAAATTAGGTACCAGGTGGGATGTTTTAGGTATCAGGTTTTAATTCTAAAAGTTTGGGATTGACGAATGATTCAAAAGATAAAATTCAATAATCTCATGCTTCATACCTCAAACCTCTAAATCAGAATATTTTCCGTAACCGTTTGTCCATCCAGCATCCGAATAATACGATGACTATAGCGGGCATCGTGTTCGCTATGCGTAACCATTATGATGGTGGTGCCATGCTCATTCAAATCAGTAAGCAATTGCATTACTTCATTACCATTTGAAGAATCGAGGTTACCTGTTGGTTCATCTGCGAGAATCAGTTTGGGATTATTCACCACTGCACGGGCTACGGCTACACGTTGCTGCTGACCACCGCTCAGTTGCTGTGGATAGTGATTGCGACGATGCATAATCTGCCTTTTATCCAGCACCTTTTCAACACGCTGTTTTCTCTCCTCACCCTTCACTCCGAGATAGATTAGGGGCAATTCCACATTTTCAAAGACCGTCAGTTCATCAATTAGGTTGAAACTCTGGAATACGAATCCGATATTCCTTTTGCGGAGGTCTGCTCTCTTGCGTTCATTGAACCCTGCTACTTCTGTTCCATTGAACAGGAAACTTCCGCTGTCAGGATCATCAAGCAAGCCTACAATATTCAGCAAAGTAGATTTGCCGCAACCCGAAGGACCCATAACGGCAACAAATTCACCATCCTTCACTTCAAATGACAGTTTATTTAATGCAACGGTTTCCACTTCTTCCGTGCGGTAGATCTTTTCGAGATTAGAAATTTGTATCATGGTTTTTGTTTTTGTGAGCTATCAGCTTTGAGTTTTATTAAATGTTTATGAAAAATATTTCAGGTTTGTAATATATACTTTCTTTATTGTTCAATATTAGCGAATGATGTATTAGTTTTGGATTAATATTATACTCACAGTCAACTTTACATGATTTTTCCTCACTTTTGATTGGTAGCGAAACAATGCAACATAAAGCAAGTATTAAAAGTCGATGAGTAATTAAATTTTTCATTATTGTTGATTTTATAGATAATCATCTATTATAATTCAGTTTACAGAAATGAGTCATCAGATTGGGATATGCGGTCTCTGCCCAAACCTCACCGCTCATTTTTGTAACACCAACTCCTGCATATTTCCATAATTTTCATAACTCGACGTAACCACTTTATCTCCCGGTTTTAATCCCTGCAATACTTCGTAATAATCGGGATTTTGATTTCCTAACTGGATGTCAACTTTATAAGCATTCTTCCCATTGTCGGCCACTTTAAATATCCAGTTGCCACCTGTTTGCTGGTAGAAGCCTCCTTTGGGCAATAAGATAGCTTGTCTTTCATCACTCAATGCCAGCCTTATTTGTAAGGTTTGGCCACGACGGATGCCTTTAGGAGCCTTACCGGTAAATTCCATATCTACCTGGAACCTTCCATTGGTTACCTGGGTATATACCTTTTTTATAACCAGTTCATAAGCGGTGTCTGCAAAATCAAAAGTGCCCTTGAGGCCGGTGAAAATTCGCGAAATATAGTGCTCATCAATATCTACCCTTACTTTATAACCACCCAAAACATCAATTTGTCCAAGTTGGTCACCCTTATTTTTTGTCTGTCCCACTTCTGCATCAAGTGAGGTAAGTTGTCCGTCGATAGGCGCCCGAACTATTAAATCACCCACTTTCTGTCGCATCACATTCAATGCATTTTGAGATCCTTCAAAAGATTGCCTTGCCTGTATCAACTGTTGCTCAGTAGATACAGAATCCTGTTGGAGGATTTTATCGTTAAGTTGTTTCTTTTGCAAATAATAATTGAAATTATTTAATGCCTGCTGGTATTCCTGGGAACCAATCACCTTTTCTTCATATAAATGCTTATCCAGTTTATACACGCGTTCAGCTTCCTTCAACTGACTTTCCACATCGGTCATTTGATTGAGTTTGCTCACCGTATTTTGCTGTGCAGCATTTTTTGAAATTTGCATTTGAGTAAGCAGGTTATAAACGTTGGTCTGCTGTGTAACAAGGCCGAGTTGCAAATCGGTATTAGATAATCTTATGATAGGTTGTCCCTTTTTCATCATAGTACCATCATCCACATATTTTTCTTCAACACGTCCTCCCTCTACTGCATCCAGGTAAATGGTAGTTAGCGGTAATACAATACCATTTACCGGAATAATCTCCTGGAAGGAACCTTTGGTAATTTCACTAATCGTGATCCTGTCAGTATTTACATTCAATTTACTGTTTCCTGATGTGTAATAATAGCTTGCAGCAATAAGCATTACAATAGCGACAATTCCGGAAATTGTAAGTATCCTTTTTTTAGTCCATGTCTTTTTTTCAATTATTCTATCCATATATCCAGGTGAAATTAAAATCCAATTATTAATTTAAATGTCTTAATCCAAACCATCCTGATCTTGTAAAGTTTATGCCACTTTCATAACTATTTGTATTTCATTAAATTAAGTGAAAAGAGCCGGATAAAAGTGTACGGTTTTGGTACAGTTGCCGTTCGCTATCAGTACAATGGATTTAGGGGGTAAAGAAAATGAAAACTTTATAATGCACACTTCTGTATTTTTAAACGGAAACAATATAAGGTTTTCATCGGGGCAATATCGAAGGAAGGCTTTGCAACTTTGTTTATAAGAACCTTCTTCCATAAAAATTTCTTTTGTTGCCATGAATATTCCATAAATTGACACAGCTAAATTTCTTTTGGCCGGTTCTTTTGGTCTCATGGTCTAATGTTTCTTTTACATCTTTTGCCAGGTTTTTTAATTCCACTTTGGTAAGTGGTTCTAAAAAATACGTTGTTTTGGTTTTCATAAATGTTTGTTTTTTTTGATTAGTAAATAATTTTTTTCTTTGCCAACAGATATTACAATGGTGTGCCAAAACATAGGAACCTGGTTTACAATGAAATGAAAAAAATGAATTGTTAATCACTGTACGCTTATGATACAGTGAGTATCCGTTTTTAATACAGTTTGATCATTTGGCATAATTTTTTAAATTTTAATTCCATAAACATTCTTAAAAATGGTAATCTTGCGATGATCCCGATATTCATTTCTTTTAAAAAGCAGTAATAAAAAATGAACTTAAAAAATGCTAACATACTGGTGGTAGACGATGATACGGATGTATTAACTGCTGTGCGCCTGCTTTTAAAGATGGAAGCGAAAGAAGTGGTTACGGAGAAAAATCCGGAAAATATTCGTTCCATTTTATCCAAACGATCCTTCGATATTATTCTATTGGATATGAATTTTAAAAGTTCTATCAATACAGGTAATGAAGGAATATATTGGTTGAAAAAAATAAAAGAATCAGCAACGAGTGCCTCTGTGATAATGATTACTGCTTATGGTGATATAGACCTCGCCGTTAGGTCATTGAAAGAAGGCGCTTCAGATTTTATCATAAAACCCTGGCACAATGAAAAACTAATTTCAACAATAAAAGAGTTGTTAAAGGGAAAGGAAGGAAATAAAGAGGAAGGAAAGATTTCTACAGAGGGTAAAAAATTCAATGACCTGATTGGTGAATCGGAAGTGGTAAAGGATATATTTTTTAAGGTTGAAAAAATTGCTCCAACCGATGCTAATATTTTGATACTTGGGGAAAATGGTACCGGTAAAGATCTTATAGCAAAGGCCATTCATAAGCTATCACTTCGTGCTAAAAAGCCTTATGTAAAAGTGGATGTAGGTGCGCTAACAGAATCTCTTTTTGAAAGTGAATTGTTCGGCTATAAAAAGGGTGCTTTTACAGGAGCCAATGAAGAAAGGGCCGGTAGATTTGAAACCGCCAATGGAGGTACTTTATTTCTTGATGAAATCGGAAATATTTCTCTGCATCAACAAGCGAAATTATTAAGTGTTTTACAAAACCGGCAAATCAATAAATTAGGTAGTAATGAAATGATCAATATTGATATCAGGTTGATTTGCGCTACTAATGTATCATTAGCAGAATTGGCGAATGAAACCCGATTCAGGAAAGACCTTATTTACAGGATTAATACAGTGGAGGTAATGATGCCTCCTTTGCGAAAGAGAAACGGAGATATCCTCAAACTCGCTAACCATTTTCTGAAAATATATTCGGAAAAATATATGAAGAGCCAGTCTGTATTGGATGGGAAAGCAATCGAAAAACTGAATAATTATGTTTTCCCCGGGAATGTTCGTGAATTACAATATGTGATAGAGCGGGCAGTGATTATGGCTGACAATCGGGAACTTTCTGCAGCTGATATTATTTTTTCTCCGATTGAAAAAAATGAAGCTGTTCCCGCAACAAATGAAAATGATCAATTGAATTTAGAAGTGCTTGAAAAAAATACTATTTTAAAAGTAATTGATAAGCATAACGGTAATATTAGCAAAGCAGCAAAAGAACTGGGGCTCACGAGAACGTCTTTATACAGGAGGTTGAATAAGTATGATATTTGAAGTGTGTGGTGTGAGGTATCAGGTATCAGGGATCTAGTATGAGGTTTCAGCTAACGGCTAAAAGCTATCAGCCAAAAGCTAAATTTTGGAAAAAATCCGGTATCCTTTATCAATAAACAATAATTTATAACCAGGAAAGAGTGCAGCAAACGACTTACTTCAAGCAAACGGGTTGGAGAATTTTTATTAGAATATTTTTATTGTTGGTAACGCTTACCACTATGGCATTTGTTGTAATGCATGCGTTGTTTATTTATTTGGTTTTGATCATTCCGCTGATCGCTTACCAACTCGTGGAATTATATCGCTTTCAACTCAAGGCCCAGGAAGAACTGCAACAATTTATTGAGTCTGTTCATTACCGAGATTTTTCCCGTCATTTTAATGTTAAGCAGGCCCCTGCTGATTTGCAGCCTTTACGGGAAGGATTTAATGAAATAAATGATGCCTTTAAAACCATCAGTAAGGAAAAGGAAATTCAATATCAATACCTGCAAAAGATCCTTGAACTGGTGAACACTGGCATATTATCTTATGAGTTCGAAACAGGTGAAGTTGTCTGGATGAATGAATCACTCAAGCAAATGCTGGAACTTCCTTATTTGAAATCTATCCAGTCTTTACGTAAAAGATATCCTGAATTGTGCAGTGAAATTATGGAACTAAAACCGGGAGAAGGAAAAATATCCAATGTGCAACAGGAAAAAGGAAAATTTAAGGTGCTGGTGTCGGCAACCGCATTTCAAACGGAAGGAAAGAAATTTAAACTCATTGCATTTCAAAATATAAGTGAAGCGGTAGATGAAACAGAATCACAGGCGTGGAAGAAATTACTAAGTGTAATGACTCACGAGATAATGAATTCTGTAGCGCCCATTTCATCACTTGCCAGCACACTTAAGAAAACATTGGAAAAATCAAAGGCCCAATTAAACAATGAAAAAGGTGAAGTGGATGATCTTGACTTAGGCATTGAAACAATAAAAAAAAGAAGTGAAAGCTTATTAAAATTTGCAGAAACGTACCGCAATCTCAATAAGATCACGAAGCCTGATGTAAAAAGTGTTTACGTAAGGGACCTGTTTGAGAATATTTATAGCCTGATGCAGCCTAGCCTCGAGCAAAAAAATATTGAGATGGAAATTATTTTGAAAGACACGCAACATATTGTGGAAGCTGATGTAACCCTTATAGAGCAGGTTTTAATAAATATCGTTGTGAATGCCATTGAGGCGGTTAAAGAAAAGGAAGATGGAAGAATTGTTCTTTCAGCAGGAGAGAACCGCCAGAGGAAAGTTTTCATAAAAGTATCGGACAATGGGGCCGGTATGGACGAAGAAATATTGGAAAAGATCTTTATACCATTTTTCAGCACCAAGAAAAACGGTAGTGGTATAGGCCTGAGTTTATGTAAGCAAATCATGATGCTGCACAAAGGAAATATACAGGTGCAATCAGAACCCGGAAAAGGTACTGCCTTTACATTGACATTTTGAAAATACTGTTACTCCTTGATTTTTCACCTAATTTCCATACTGAAAAATAATTTTCCCCGGTCCAGTAACTTTTTCACAGTTCCAATCGTAGTACTGTGATTGTTTAAAAAAAATTATCTATTATGAAAAAGTTATTAGCAATATTATTAGCTTTCATTAGCCTGAATTCATTCTCTCAAAAATGGGAAACTATTAAAGGTAATGGAGAAACAAAAAAAGAAACCAGGGAGGTAAGTAGCTTTACCTCGATCAATGCCCAGGGCCCGATGGAAATCAAAATTGATTATGGAAATTCAGGCACCATATCTGTAGAGGCAGATGAAAACCTTCTTCCTTATATTGAAACAACCGTAGAAGATGGAAGATTATCAATTAATCCAAAGAAAAATGTGAACCTGAAATCGAGGTCAGGAATTGTTGTATATGTTTCCATGACTCAGATAAAATCCTTGAAATTAAGCGGTAGCGGAAATATTAGTGGTTCAGGGGCTTTTACTAATGATGCCACAACTGATTTTTCCGTTTCAGGCTCCGGGAACCTTTCCCTCGATTTTGATACATTTAAAGAGCTTGATCTTTCTATATCAGGAAGCGGAAATATTAAATTGAAAGGCGCTTCCAGTATGATATCTGCTAAAATAAGTGGTAGTGGAAATATCGACTGTAGTAATACCAGTAGCAATGACGTTGTTGCAACGGTGAGCGGAAGCGGCAATATTAAAGTATATGCCAATAACAGTATTGATGCTCAAATAAGCGGCAGTGGCAATGTCTTTTTTAAAGGAAATGCTCAAAAAATAAACAGGAAAATGTCAGGTAGTGGAAAGGTTGTTAAAATGTAAAAGGCATTCTTTTCTTTTTATCAAAAAAAATGAGCCATTTTTCGATTCAGAAAAATGGCTCGGTCAATAGACTTAAGCTTTCTCGAAAGCTAACTGATCACTTTTAAATTTTCAGGATCCCACTGCATAATTTTATTTTTGAAATAACTTTCGATGCATAATAATGCCGGAGCAGCGGCCCTATACCCAAAGAGCGCATTTTCAGCTACCTGTCCCTTAGTTCGAATAGCATTGACCCAGTTGNNTGTAAATGAGGGTATCAGGAGGAACCATAGTTTTGCGCTCATATACATATTCTTTACCCGAAGAAGTATTTTTTGTTTTTAATAAAGGATCGTCAGCATCTACAATATTTTTATTTTTTAAGAGTGTTACTTTATCCCATTCTACGGTCATGGAGCCTTCGCTGCCTACCATGCGCAGGTAATTGGTTCCGCCCGTTCCATCTACAAAATTCACCCGCAACGAAAGATTAAATGCTGGGTGAATTTTAGTATCCGGATAGTCAAACATACCCAACATAATATCAGGAACCTCCCTANNTTATTTTATTGGGGCCAAGGGAACCTGTAACATAATGAAGGCTGGAAAACAAATGAACGAAAAGGTCACCCGAAACACCTGTGCCATAATCCCGGTAATTTCTCCACCTGAAAAAGCGGGTTGAATCAAAAGGCCTTTTTGTAGTGTTGTAAAGATACCGGTCCCAATCAACTGTAACAGGAGACGCATCTGCAGGAATAGGATATTGCCATGCGCCTGTAGGAGACATTCTTGCCCAAAAGCCTTCTGCATAATTTAATGCACCAATAGCCCCTTCTTTTAATAATTGTTTTGCCTTTTCATTTCCCAATGAACTCATGCCCTGGCTCCCAACCTGGAAAACCACCTTGTTTCTATTTTGTGCCTCCACCACTGCAGGAGCCTCTGAGATATCGTGTACCATCGGTTTCTCGCAATAAACATGTTTGCCTTTATTCATAGCAGCAACGGAAATATCCTTATGCCAAAAATCAGGTGTTGCAATTATTACTGCATCCACATCTTTTCTTTCCAGGATTTCTTTGTAATCCCGGGTGGTAAAAATATCATTGCCCCAGCGTTTTTTTGCTTCTGCAAGACGACCATCATACAAGTCACAGACAGCAACTAACTTTACGCCAGGAACAGAAATACACGTAATACCATCGGCAACACCCATGCCTCCGGAACCGATCAATGCAACCTGCACCTGGTCATTGGCTGAAAAGTATTGTTTGACTTTGATTAATTCTTCCAGGTGACGTTTACTGTCTTTTGCGGTAATAATAGATGGAATCATTGAAGCACCAATGACTCCTTTGGTAACATTAGCGATAAATGAACGACGGGAATTCTCATTTGATTTTTTTGTCATAATAGTTTAATTGAATTCCCTAAATTTAGGAGAAGCAATTGTAATTGCCAATAAAAAAACCAACTATTGTATTTGATATTCCCCATACTACATGATAACTTACATTTTTACGCATTTTTTTAAAGGCCATTTAAAAGATTTAAAAACTATCAAAATGAAAAAAATTCTCGTCTTCTCATCGCTGATTTTTTTACTCAGCAGCAACTTGACAGCCCAGGTATATACGCCTACTCCTGAAAATATGAAAGCAAGGGGAAAATTTAACAGCGACCGGTTTGGGCTTTTCANNTTTTTAGTATTCCAGGAGCGGGGGAGTGGGTAATGAATAACAGAAATATCACGGTAAAAAATTATACCAGGCTGATGGATTTTTTCAATCCAATTGATTTTAATGCTGCTCAATGGGTAAGTATGGCAAAAAATGCTGGGATGAAATACATAACATTGATCACCCGTCATCATGATGGATTCAGCATGTGGGATACGAAATATTCCGATTTTAATATTATGAACACTCCCTATAAAAAGGATATAGTAAAATTAATTGCCGATGAATGCCATAAACAAGGCATCCAGCTATTTCTATATTATTCGCTGTTAGACTGGAGAAGGGAAGATTACCCCCATGAAACAGGAAGAACAGGACAGGGAACCGATAGGATAGGAAATGGTGATTATGCCAGTTACCTGCAATTCATGAAGAATCAATTAACTGAATTATTAACGAACTATGGAACGATAGCAGGCATATGGTTTGACGGATACTGGGATCAGACTCCGCCGGAAGGAGCCACTGACAGAACTTCAAGGATTAACTGGCGCCTGGATGAAATTTACAGCCTCATACATAAACTTCAACCGCAATGCCTGATAGGGAATAATCACCATCTTACTCCCTTCCCCGGAGAAGACTTCCAGATGTTTGAAAAGGACCTACCAGGAAATAATAATTCAGGTTTAAGCTTTCAAAAACCATCAGACCAACTTCCGCTGGAAACCTGTGAGACCATGAATAATTCATGGGGTTTTAATATCACAGATACGAGGTATAAGTCAGCCAAAGAATTAATTCATTACCTGGTAAATGCTGCCGGAAGGAATGCGAATTTCTTATTGAATGTTGGCCCTATGCCTGATGGTGAGATTCAACCTGAATTTGTTGATACCTTAAAAGAAATTGGAAAATGGTTGCAGGTAAATGGCAAAACAATCTATGGAACGAAGGGGAATATTATTACACCTCAAAATTGGGGAGTAATTACGGCAAATAATAAGAAATTTTTTGTGCATGTGCTTGAAACTCCCCAGCAGCCTTATGTATTTATTCCGGAATTGAAAGAAAAAATTATAACAGCATCTTTCTTCCCTAATGGGATAAAAATAAAATTCAAACAATTACCTGAAGGCACTTTTCTTTACTTAAATGGCGGTAAAACGGATAATATCGATACAATCATTGAATTAAATATTCAATAAATAACTTGATTCCAACTCAAAAAAAATTCAATCTATTTGAGAAGCATAATTATGGTGATAATCGCTCCGAGGATGATAAGTCCAACCAAGATGGGGATAAGGAATGATTTTTTAGGAGGTTCATAATAAGCTTCAGATGCATCTTCAAAAGAATTTAATATTTGATTTCTATCTGGAATTTCATTCTCTGGCAATTTCGCTTTTTCCTGAGATTCAGCTAAAGGCTGCGTTTTCGGCGGAGCAGTAGAAAGGGGGTGAGGAGCAGTAAAAGCTTTTGGCAAAGGAGGAGGTGCAATTTTTTTGATAAACAGACTTTTTAATTCATTTACATTACCTGCCATGGTCCAGCTTTCAAGACCTTCATACCATACAGGTGTTTCGGCTGTAATATTTTCTGAAGACAATTCTTCTATAGTAAATGGCCCTTTTTCCTTTTGGCTGTCATGTACAAAATATTTCCTCATACGTTTTTCCTAATTAGGTTAAAACCAGTTCTTTNNTCGATAATCAATATTGATCTGAACCTGATTCAAAATTAAATTAACTGAAATCTAAATCAGGGCCGAAATTGCATTATTATTTCTCTGATTTCTGAAATTAACTTTTTAACCAAATTATTCCGGGGGTTATGGTTGTCAATTAATAAATCACCGCAAGATGCACTAATTTTATTGTTCCTAAAAAAAATAGAAATTTTTTAAAGAATATTAAACGGTCCATTTTACAAAATCTGTTTCATTTTCCACAATGCCTTTATATGTCACATCATTAAATTCCGGGAGTAATGGCAATTGTTATTACATAGGCAACGAGCGGGAAGCAATTCTTATTGATGCGGGTATTTCCTGCAGGGAAATTGAAAAACGCCTGAAGCGATTAGAACTTTCTATTAAGAAAGTGAAATCAATTTTTATTTCGCATGAGCATTCTGATCACATAAGAGGTATTGAGGCATTAAGTAAAAAATACCGGATACCTGTTTATATTACTATGAAAACCTTTCAGCATGCAAGGCTGAAGCTTGAAAAGGAATTAGTTATTCATTTCAAATCCCATGAAACTGTTAGTATTGGCAATGTTAAGATAACGCCCTTCCCAAAAATTCATGATGCCTGTGATCCGTTTAGTTTTATAATAGAAAGCAACGCAATTAAAGTCGGGGTTTTTACTGATATTGGATTCCCTTGTAAGGAGGTTAAAAAATATTTTATACAATGTAATGCGGCGTTTCTCGAGGCTAATTATGAGGAAGCAATGCTGGATAGCGGAGATTATCCATATCATCTTAAAAAGCGCATCAGTGGAGGAAAGGGGCATTTGTCAAACAGGCAAGCGGTGGATCTTTTTTTGGAATATAAACCCGACTTTATGAGCCATCTGTTTCTATCCCATCTTTCAGAAAATAATAATAAACCGTTCCTTGTGCAGGATTTATTTGATAAACATGCCAATGGGGTACAAATAATACATGCATCACGACATGAGGAAACGGCCCTTTACCAAATTAATGGTTCAAAAAGTAAAGGGAGAAGCAAAATGGTACTTCCCCCTCCTCAACAATTATCCTTAATTTTTAATTGAATTTTTATCAGTAATCGCCAGATTTTATTGCATCACTGATTCCTCCTTCAAATTTGGATTTGAAATTAAACTCATCAAATGTCCTGATTTCTCTTCTGATTTAACCAGGTCTGCAAGGGTAATTTTGTCTAAAAACTGGTCAACTGAAAATTGAATCATTTGCCAAAGAGATCTTAAGGAACAATCTACCGAATTCGTACAAAATTTTAACGCACCGGAATAATCTCCACAAAACCCTTTATCGAACAATTTCCCCCCCAAAGTTTTTAGCACCTGGCTCATATTGATATCGGATGGTTTTTGTGCCAAAACATACCCCCCTTTATTTCCGGGGGTGCTATTAATATATCCCTCAATACGAAGTCTCCTCGTAAGTTTTGCCACATATGCCGGAGAAAGTCCTTCGGCTTCACTTAATTGGGGGATGCTCATACCTTCATGCTCATCACACCTGGCAATTCTAAGTAATATTCGCAATCCATATTCTTCCTGAGCTGTAATTTTCATATGCTTATTTATTTACACCTAACGGATCAACCTTGTAACGGTTGATAAAATTTGTTCGCAATTGGGATATCGTTTCCTCTGTATTTTTATTAGTGCATTCTTTGCTATATGCATCGGCTAATTCGTCAGCAATTTGGGCTGCGGACTTTCCTTCTATCTGATGCCTTTCAAGAAGCTTCACAAATTCACCATTCTTAAATAATGCAATGTTTGGAGAAGAAGGCGTAACGGTAGGGAGAAAATTCTTGCGGAAATAATTAACCGCATCTTTTTCCATACCCGCGAAAATGGTAACCAGGATATCAGGAACCACTTCATTGAATAGTGATAATAAAACGCCCGGTCTTGCTGCTCTTGCCGCGCAGCCGCATACAGAATTTAATACCACCAGGGTCAATTTATTATCTGTTCTGTTAAGCGCCTGATACACCTCTTCAGGTGTCATTAAATGCACGAAGCCTGCTTCTGTTAATTCCTGCCTGAAGGGAGCCGCGATTTGTTCGCTATAAGTTGGTACTGAGGTGCTCATTAATGAATTCAAACTAATTTGTGCCATGTTTTTACTTTTTTAATTTATACTTTTTATTAATGTTCGTTTTTTACATAAAACCCAATTCCAGGGATGCTGCTTCACTCATCATGCTCTTATCCCAGGGAGGATCCCACACTACTGATACGTGAACATCATTCACACCTTCGATCATCCTCACCTTCTGGTCTACTTCAATGGGTATTTCCTGGGCTGCAGGGCAACTGGGTGCTGTGAGTGTCATTACGATCTGCACATTATTTATTGGCAGAATTGAAACTTCATAAATTAACCCCAGTTCATAAATGCTCACCGGTATTTCAGGATCATAAATAGTTTGCAAACAATCAATCACTTTTTGCTTTAATGCCTCTTCATCCATAATCAAATTGTTTTTTCAGTCTCTTTAACAGATTTAAAAGCAAGCGCATAATTTTTCATTTGTTTGATCATGGCAAGCAATCCGTTGGAACGGGTTTGAGCCAAATGATTCATCATTCCAATTTCCCTGATGAAATCTAATTTTGCATCCAGTATTTCGTCAGGCGTGTGGCCCGATAAAACAGAAATTAGCATACTTACCAAACCCTTTACGATTACTGCATCGCTATCTGCTTTAAAAAATACTTTGCCATCAAAGAAATCTGCATTGAGCCATACCGTAGACTGGCAACCTTTAATAATATTATCAGTTATCTTATATTTATCATTTAACGGTTCCAGCTTTTTACCAAGGTCAATAATATATTCATATTTTTCTTCCCAGGTATCAAAGAATGAAAATGCTTCTATAATATCTTCTTCAGTTTCATGTATGGTCTTAATCTCATTCATTTCTACGAAAGCATTTTAATAGCTTTTTGTAATCCTTCCACAAGCCGGTCAATTTCTTCGTGAGTATTGTACATCGCAAATGAGGCACGTACTGTTCCCGGAATTCCAAATCTTGCCATCAAAGGCTGTGTGCAGTGATGGCCTGTTCTTACTGCAATACCCTGGTTATCTAACAAAACACCAATATCCTGTGGGTGGATATTTTTAATAATAAAAGATATTACACTGATCTTTTCTTTTGCTTTCCCAATAATTTTCAAGCCGGGGATGGCTTCCAATTCCCTTGTTGCATATTCCAGCAATTCCATTTCATGGTTTCTTACACATTGCTTTCCAGTTTCTGTTATGAAATCCAATGCAGATTTTAATGCTACAGTATCTGCAATATTTGGGGTGCCGGCTTCATATTTGTATGGCAATTCATTATAAGTTGTTTTTTCAAAAGTTACTTCCCTGATCATTTCTCCACCACCCATAAATGGCGGCATTTTTTCCAAAATGCCTTTCTTTCCATAAAAAACACCTACGCCTGTAGGCCCATAAACCTTATGCCCGGAAAAAGCAAAAAAATCACAATCCATCTCCTGAACATCTATATCAAGGTGAACTGTAGATTGAGCTCCATCGATCAATGTAACCGCTCCGGCTTCGTGTGCTGCTTTTATGATTTCTTTTACCGGATTAACCGTTCCCAGTGAATTGGAAACATGAACTATTGAAACCAATTTGGTTTTGGGAGAAAGGAGTTTTTTATATGCAATTACATCAAGTTCACCCTCATCGGTAACCGGAATTATTTTTAATACAGCTTTCTTTTCTTCGCATAGCATTTGCCAGGGAACAATATTAGAATGATGTTCCATCCCGGAAATGATGATTTCATCACCTGCTTTGATATTTTGCCTGCCCCAGGATTAAGCTACTAAATTGATTCCTTCCGTTGTTCCCTTGGTAAAAATAATTTCTTCAGGTAAAGAAGCATTTATATATTTCTGTACGGTATGGCGGGTAGCCTCAT
>PKYU01000466.1 GCA_003132765.1 Chitinophagaceae bacterium
TCAATTTCTCAAAACCAGTCTTGCAGGGGCAAAAAAACCCAACACGCTGCATTTGGTTTCCTTACCTTTCAATTTTATCAATTTATTATGGCTGCCATTATAGATTATGAAGATCAATACATAGGAGATTTTCAGCGATTGAACCTGGAATGGCTCGAAAAATATAACCTGGTAGAATCACATGATCTCGAAATACTCCACCATCCGCGTGAAAATATAATAAATAGGGGAGGATTTTTATTCCTGTTATTAGAAGACAATGCGGTTATCGGCAGCGCAGGCATTTCTAAGATACGTGACAAAGAATATGAACTTATTAAAATGACGGTATCGCCTGAACATCGCGGCAAAAGATTCGGTAATATGCTTTTGGAAAAATGTATTGCCAAAGCAAAAGAAGCCAGGGCTGAAAAAATAATTTTGTTTTCCAACAGTCACCTGCAAACAGCCATTCAACTTTATGAAAAATTTGGTTTTCAGCATGTAGAAGTAATTGATGCCCCTTTCGAAACCGCAGATATAAAAATGGAATTAAACTTATAATATCGTTAGAGCAAATCCGTCACGCAAGCAAATATTCAGAACCTCAGATTAANNCATAAACTGATTCCCCACTAATCTTAGTTGAATTCTGTGCCGGTGTGGTTAAGGCAAGGAGAATACATAATGCAATTAGAATTAATAATTCCTATTTTAATGGTTTTTTTTATTAAAAGGTTTTTAATATTTGTTTTCATTATTTCACCAAATTCCATGGGTTTAATGGAAATGAAGAACATTTTTCGAATGAATTCATTCCAACGGATTATTACCAATTCCAGGGATAGAAAATTTTACTTCAAAATTTCCATTTTTATTATTTCGTTTCAATTCTCAATTTGTAGTACATTACTTTTAAATGCAGTAAGTCTGATCATTTTATGAGACCTTTTCATCTTTTATTGCTGGTAATTATTTTTATTCATGCAGACACAGCGGGCGGTCAAATTAAATCCAATAATAAAATAAGAAGATGCCCGGTAAATACGCTAAGCTTTGAAAACGGACTCCTTAATAATGCCACTACCGATATAATTACAGATGTTTTTGGCTTCACCTGGGTTTCTACAAAGACCGGGCTTCAACGGTTTAATGGATACAGTTTGGAAACAATAACCCCGGTAGTAAACAAGGACACCATTGCCATTGATTACCCGGTATATTTTTTTGGGTTAAAAAATGGTGCTATTTGGATCAGTTGCAAAGAAGGCATCCTCGAATATAGTCCTGCATCTAATTCATTCCGGCTGGTTATACGATGCCATTCCCCGGCCAATCTAAATTACGCAATTATTCCCCTGAAAGAAACCCTAAATGGAATTTGGTGCATGCAGGAAACTCTGGGTATTGTTATTTATAACAGGGAAGGGATTTTGGCAGAGCAGGAATCATTTTATGATCCAGGCACAATCAATGATATTATTAAATCGCAACAATCCCAGATTACAAACACGATTACATCTAACGATGCCAATATCTTTATGTATAGTGCTGCTGCCAAAAACATTTTAAGCATCAATACTGTAAAAAAGAACGCAGGTTCCATTAATACAGGTAATTCAGACATATTCGGTCTTACATGTTATCATGATAAATTATACATTCTTTCAGATTCCGGCATATCCAGCCTGGATGCAAATAGTGAAAAAAAAATAAAAAGTATTAACCTTACCGGAATTTTAAAAGAAAAAGTATCAGAGGGTTGCCTGGGGATAGCGGATACCAATCAAGTGCTGGTGAGTATTGACAGCCATTTATACGAGTTGGATACGAACTGTGTATACCATGCTGAAATAACTGATTTAAACAAAAATCCCATTGTAGGAACAGGATATATTTTTATAATTTATTCAGATAAATTTCGCAGGATCTGGTTACTGACCAATAATGATATTAAGAGGATTCAAAATACAGAAATACCCTTTGCTCACTTTATTTATCCCGGCGAAAAGAACAATTTTATAAGAGCGATTTATNNTGATCAACAAAAAAAATATGTGATTGCCGGTTGTTTTAATGGAGGCATCCAGCTTTACGATACGCTGGCAAATCCATTGTGGAAACAACCGCTAAAAACAGTTGAAGTAAAAGATATTCTCGGAATAGAAAAACTAAATACCGATGAATATTTAATAATAACATTTAACAAGGGATGGTATCTGCTCAGGCTTTCAGAAAGGCAATTAACACCTTTTTTTATGAATGCAATGGAAGAATCCAAAATACAGCCAACACATACGAACTTCGCGAATAATCTTAAACGGATAAATGACTCTACTATTATTATTGCCACTGCCACGAATGTATTCCGCTGTATTTTTTATAGAACCAAATTGATATCTTCTGAACCATTATTAGGCTTTGAATGCTATAATACTATAAATTGTTTTTTATATTCAACTAATAAAACATTATGGACAGGAACCAAAACGGGTTTGGTGTACCGGCTGAATCAAAAGGGTAATTTGAAAACCATTGCTATACCCGATAATTATGGTGTCAGGACCATTGCGGAAGATATGGAGCACCTTATATGGGTCGGCACAGATAAGGGATTATACATTTATACTAACGATGGATCCCTGATAAAAAAAGTAACCAGGGAAACAGGTTTATTGAACGA
Organism: Chitinophagaceae bacterium; assembly: GCA_003132765.1. Classification (GTDB taxonomy): domain Bacteria; phylum Bacteroidota; class Bacteroidia; order Chitinophagales; family Chitinophagaceae; genus Ginsengibacter. The sequence continues at coordinate 2,663 of PKYU01000466.1, forward strand.
CTGTATTTATTCTATCCTGCCTCTGGATAATGTGGCTGCTGTTTTTGCAGGTACTAATATGGGGCTTTCTTATATACCCATGGAGGGTACCATAAAAAATTATTCTAAGGAAATGGGCCTCCAGGAAAATGAATTTAATACAGGTTCCTGTTTTAAATCCCCGGGTGGGAGATTTTATTTCGGTGGAATAAACGGCATTACGGCATTCAGTCCCGGAGCAGTTTCCGCTAATACAGGTGTAGTTATATTAAATATAACCCGGCTAATGATTAATGATTCACTATATAATTCTTCTGCGGGTACCTGGCAGGGTGATTCCATATTATTGANNTCAATTTTGCTGCCATGGGGCTTCTCAATACAAATTCATACGTTTATCAATACCGGATGAGCGGCCTCGAAAATAAGTGGCAGACAACCTATCATCCTAATGGAATCAATTACACATTACGACCTGGTAATTACGTTCTTGAAATAAAATGTCACCCCATTTTTAATACGGATGCCACTTTCTACAAGCAATTTTTTATAATCATTAGTCCCCCCTGGTGGCAGACGTTATGGTTCACCATAGCGGCTTTCCTATTGGGTATTGGCATAATCGCGTTAATTATTCAACAATACAACCACAGGATATACCAACGTAAGATCAATGCATTGCAATTACAACAGGAAATTCAACATGAAAGAGAGCGTATTAGCCGGGATCTGCATGATAATATGGGAGCTTATGCTACAGCTATTATAGCCAATGTGGATCAGATGGATGAAAATAAAAAAATGAAGGAAACGGCATTTATACAGCTTAAAAGTAATGCGCATGAAATTATGGTTAACCTCCGGGATACTATCTGGGCGTTAAACAAAGAAAATATAACTTTATCAGGCCTCACTGATCATTTTAAAGGTTTTTTACAAAAAATAAGTTCTTCTTACCCGGATATAAAATTTGAAGTAAATGAATCTATTAAAAATGATCTGATTCTTTCTCCCGTGCAGGGGCTTAATATTTTCAGAATCATGCAAGAGGCCTTTACCAATGCACTAAAGCACAGCAATGGTAAACAAGTAATTGTATCTGTCTCTGCCGATAAACCCTTTCTTATCAGGATCACCGATGATGGCACTGGAATTCCTGAAGAGAGCATGCACATGGGAAACGGTATAAAAAATATGTACAGCAGGGCCAAAGAATCCGGATGGTTTTTTACAATGAATACGAAGGAAGATCAAGGAACAGAAATCATCCTTTCATCAGAAAAGATACTATAAATTAAGTATATATTTTAACGGGCAAATTCAATTACTTTATAACAGATTAGCAATATCGGAGCGCATGAATATAAGAGTAGCCTTGGCGGAAGATAATGTGATAAACCGTAATACATTTCACCAGAAAATAACATCTTTTGATGATCTTGAATTGGTATTTATGGCCGAAAACGGACATGTATGTATTGACCAGCTAAGAGGATTGCCTCTTATTAAACAACCTGAGGTTATTTTCGTGGATCTTGAAATGCCTGAATTAAATGGAATACAAACCATCCAGATCATCAGGGCGCTTTATCCGCATATCAAATCCATCGTGCTAACTGTATTTAATGATGATGAAAAAATTTTTGAGGCTATAAAATCAGGAGCCAGCGGTTATTTGCTTAAGGATGAAAGCGCCATCGGACTGCATAATGCCATTACAGGGTGCCTGCAACAGGATGGCGCCCCCATGAGCCCTGCTATAGCACGTAAGGCCTTCGATCTGTTAAGCAAAGCAACTTTTGCTGTAGCAGATGCTGNNCGCTTCGCTTCTTTCTGTAAGGGAAAAAGAAATTCTTGAAATGACTACGCACGGACTGGATGCCAAGCGCATAGCAGAAAATCTATCCATCAGCACATTAACTGTTCGCAAACACATATCGAATATTTACGAAAAATTACATGTGCATTCTAAAGCACAAATAATTTCACTGGCTAACCAGTACAAGTGGTTTGAATAAAAAATACTCATTGGAAAATTCCTGGTCAGTTAAGCCTTTGTAAATCATTAGCCTGCCCATGATTTTGTTTGCCATAATTACATAGCCCAGTATATTTCGAGGCCTATAACTTAAATTAGAGATTAACCTTCCCTTCGCCCCGCCAGCCGAAGAATGTATCAATTATAAAAGTATTGCTGTCCTGATGTTTGAAACTTATGCCATTCACATTCTCATAAAAATATTATTACCGGACATTCTAAAAAAGCTGTAACAAACCAGAGTAATCAAAATTTAATAATTGTTATAGATTTGAAAATCATGAGTTAAAAACAGAGGATAGCGCAACTTTCGTATCGAGGTTTACTAGAAATAGCAGGGGGACTATCAATTTCTTAGTTTCTAATCCTGGAATAAGGTTTCACCCAATAAAAGGAAAAGTGGTATATCAGTCCTTTTCTTTTCGTATTAGCCCCTGTTGCAAATAATGTTCTTTCTTAATCTCATTCTCATCGTCCATTTCAGGCCCCTTTAAAACTTTGCGCCAGTCTATTTTACGGTTATAACGTTTCATGGCTTCCTGGGGATCAAAAACTTCTTTCGATGGAAAGACAAGTGAGTAAGGCTGGTAGTCGGGTTTGGAGGTAAAGAAATTCTGCAATAAGGTGGCAGTTGCATCATATTGGTTTACGTAAGGTACATTGAGTATGGTATAAATGGTCTTCAGGATAGAACCGAAGTTGGCATGCATGTGAGAAACATATCCATGCTTTACATAGGGCCCTGCCATCATTAGCAAGCTACGGTGCGCATCAATATGATCCACACCGCCTTGTGGATCATCTTCTGTAATAATCACCAGCATATTTTTCCAATATGGAGTCCGTGAAAGAAAATGCAATACCCTGCCTATGGCAAGATCATTGTCTGCTACATAAGAATGGCTATAAGGATAGCCATATTCCGGTCTTGGAGAAGCCGTATGATCATTGGGAACCTGCATCGTTATCAATTGGGGCATTTTCTTTTTTCCATTCAGCCACATTTTGGTAAACTCATGCTCAAACTGTTCCATCCGGAACTGGTCAGGGATATTGGTGTTGAAGCCTGCATAATTATGACTGGTAACAGGGTACAAGGCTTTCTGCATGGGCACCATTACCGCGTGGCCAGATCCGGTTAAAGTATCCATCCATTCTTCCCTGTTATGAGCAGTTTCATTGGCCTCTCCAAAATTGTAAAATGAAATATGGCTTCTTTCCATTGCTTCCCAGAGGCCACCTCTTTCCGCATAATCTTCCGGATCCATACTACCAGTGGAGCCGGGAAATCTTCTGCCGGATGCTTTTGAAAAAAGCATTGCAGTTTTACTTACATTTGAATTAGCCTCTACCCATTCATTGGGTATTACGCCCAGCATCCAGTGGTGGCCATGGATAGAGGCATCGCTGTCACAATAATAATTATCGCCGAAGGCAAATTGTTGCGCAATTTTCAAATGATTGGGAGATACATTTACGTGGTGCAAGGTTTTATCCGTAACTTCTTTCCCCTGAATATCTACGTTTATACCAAACCGTGCCAGTCTGNNCATTGTCCCAGCATTTCATCGTAGGTCCGGTTTTCTTTGGTGATATAAACAATATATTTAATGGGGGTTTTTCTAATATTTTCCACTGCAGGCAAAGGATTTTTTCCATCATCTTTTACCTGCATTTTAATAAAAGTATTGGCAATTACCTGTTTTGTATAAGCAGCCAGCTCCTTTTCATCGGGCATTTTTATCTTTTGAAAAGTGGCCAACTGTATATCCCCGATATAAGTACCCTGAACAGGGGCCACAAAACCTCTGCCTCCGTTAGGTCCCGCTCCATAACCCCGACAACTGGTAACAAATAAATATTTTTCGTCCTTTGATGGTAATACCCTTGAAGTGCCCCAGCCTGTTGGGATAAGCCCTTTGGTTGTTTTAGAATCAACGTCAATAACTGCTACTGCATTAAAACCCAGCAAAGCGACATAAAGGGTTTTTTCATCTTTACTTAAGGAAATACCAAAAGGCAAAAGTCCACGGTAAGAGTCGATCAAAGGCTCAACTTTTATATCAATTTGGCCTGCAATTTTATGCTCACGGTAATCAATAACTGAAATATTATCGTTGGTAGCATTGGTAACATATGCGTATTTACTTCCAACGGCTATTGAATTAGGGCTCGAACCGCCTGTTACCGCTGCCCCTTCTACCATCTGGCCGATCTGGTAACCGGTTTTAAACCGGTCCATCACGGTATTCGTTTCAAGATTAATGGTATATACACTCATCGCATCGGGAGCTAAAGGGCTTCCCACCCCGGGAATTTTCCTTCCATGCAGCACATAGCCGTTGATGGATTCTTTAGTGTCGTTCCCATAAGGCTGGATGGGTAACAAGAGGCTGTCATAATTTTTTTCTGTAAGGTCTGGAAGGAGGGGATAATCATACATCCCTACATTAGCAACAAATGCAGTTTTTTTGTCGGGACTTAGGGAAAGGCCAAAGGGCTGCCTTCCGGTTTTTATTGATGCTGTTATCATACCGGTTGCCAGATCAATTCGAACCAACCGGAAATTTCCCCTGTCCAGCACCAACAGTTCATTCTTGTTCTCATTTAACAAAAGATCAGAGGTAAAACTATCTTCATAATCTACGGAATCAATTATGCTGTTTAATGAGATAGAATCAAGCCTTTGAAATTTTTCAATATCATATACAATCACAGCACCATTATCACCCCCGCTCAAATACAATTTTTTTGAATCCGGAGAAAACGCCACTCCAAGAAATGAGCCGTTTGAAAAGGGCGATTTGATGCTTCCGTCGTAAGACGGAACTCTTGTATTGGCAAGTGTTTCATTATCAATAATGGTAAATACTCCATTATGGATAGTAACGATTTTTTTGCCATCAGGTGAAATGGCCATACCAAAAGGATCATGGGTTATCAGAATGGTTTCTCCTGCAGGGGTAATGTATCTTCCANNCCCCGCGTATCTATATGAGTAAATTCTTTAATGGCAGGAACGGTTAAAACGGTATAATTTTTTTGTGCTTCGGATTTACAACATAATAAAGAAAGAAATAAGAATAGGAATTTATTCCAATGATTTTTCATTAACACAAAAATTAATTATAATAAAATGAACTAACAGCAATGTAGCAATTCAATTTAATGCTTCATCAACCGATAAATAAATTTACAATTTAATAATTTTAGTAAAGGTAATATAGGTTTGAGCCTATTATCCTTGAAATAATCAGGATTACTGAAGATAGCTCAACAATCTGTTTTTGTATTTCGCCACTAGTGTTATGTTAAGCATG
>PKYU01000042.1 GCA_003132765.1 Chitinophagaceae bacterium
GATAGAAATATCTGGTGGCACAGCATCAACAGATAAACGAAAACTATCTGTAAGCAGAGACCATGTGCTCAAAAGAATAACGATCATAATGATAAGGCCTATTAAAGGATCTACCCAATACCATCCTGTATAAACGATAAGGATACCTCCTGCCACAACACCCGCAGAAACCAATGCATCGCTCATCATATGCAGGTAGGCGCTTTTGATATTAAGATCAGATTTCCGGTTCTTAAAAAACATCAATGCTGTAATTACATTAATAATAATGCCTGCTGCAGCCACCCACGCAATGACATTTCCTTTTACCATTTCCGGATGGATTAACCTGTGAATTGATTCAAATCCCAGGATACCTACTGCAATAAACAGGAAAACGGAATTAAATAACGCGGCGAGTATAGTAGTTTTTTTATAACCATAAGTAAACTTTTTCGTCGATTTTTTCTTCGCCAGCCTGAAAGCGATAAGCGATAAAACAAGACTGGCAACATCACTAAGATTGTGGCCAGCATCAGTAAGCAGGGACATTGAATTATTGAATATACCTACTACAACTTCAATAATTACAAATAAGGCATTCAGGCTAATGCCTACCAGGAACGCCATGCTATTATTTGCAACATCAATTTCTGATGCATGATGGTGATGATGGTCGTGGTTATGTGCCATTGTATTTTTTGAACCCTATGCCTGCCAATAGGAATATAATTTTTTGATTTATGGAACAGCCTGCAATTTAGTACTTAAAGTTTGATCGATTTTGGTCTCAGGCTATTGCTGACTACTAATACGGAACTAAGTGCCATAGCGGCTCCTGCAATCATTGGATTTAAAAGGAAACCGGTGGAAGGATAAAATATTCCTGCAGCAATGGGTATCCCAACAATATTATAAATAAATGCCCAAAATAAATTCTGCCTGATTAATTTGGATGTTACCATAGAAAGTTTTATGGATTTTGGAATTTGTCTCAGGTCCGAAGAAATTATTCTGTAAAAGGATGCTCAAGCTTCCATGTCTGATAATAAATTTACGATGAGCGCCGTCCAACCCGTCTGGTGGCTGGCACCAAGGCCACGCAAGGTATCACCATGAAAATATTCATTAAACAAGACAAGGTCCCGGTTCTCCTCTTTTTGATAGAACCAATTGTAAGGACCATACATAAGCCTGTTGTTTTTATCATCTATTTCAAAAATATGGAGAAGCCTTCTCGCAATTTCGTTAGCAACCTGATCCAGGTTCATAAATTTACCAGATCCTTTGGGACATTCAACTTTAAGATCGTCGCCATAAAATCGTCCGTTTATTTTTAAAGCATTAATGATCAGGTAATTCATATTCATCCACACCGGACCGCGCCAATTAGAATTACCGCCAAACATTCCGGACGTTGAATCGCCAGGATCGTATTCTATCGAATATTTATTACCGCCATAGTCTAAGGTATACGGGTTTTGCTGATAAAATTTAGAAAGAGCCCTTATTCCGCCGGGAGATAAAAATTCAGATTCATCCAATACTTTTTCAAGCAGTTCCTGGAGCCTTTTCTTATCTAGTGATAACAGAATGCATTCATCATCTTTCTTCTGGTGGCTTGGGAGATATTTATTATTGGCAATACGGTAATCCTGGAACCATTGCATCCTTTTTGAAAAATCAGGAAGCTTTTCCAGGCAATCTTTTTCTATAATAGATACAGCAAACAATGGAGTAAGTCCCACTATTGATCTTATTTTCAGGGGAATTGCGTCAGATTTATTTAAAGAAAGCAAATCATAGAAGAATTTATCTTCTTCGTTCCACAATCCCATTTCATTCAGGGCTTCTGCTATAATTACGAAGTGTTCATAAAATTTGGTGCAGGAATCTTCAAAGGATTGATCAAACATCGCAATTTCTAATGCTATATTCATCATTCCGAGTGCATACATGCCCATCCAACTGGTTCCGTCGGCCTGTTCAAGAAGCATATTGCCCGGTAACATCATGCTGCGGTTAAAGAGACCGATATTATCAAGTCCAAGAAATCCACCCTCAAAGATGCTGTTGTCGTCTGCATCTTTCCGGTTGATCCACCAGGTAAAATTGATGATCAGTTTCTGAAAAATTTTTTTTAAAAAATCTACATCATTATTCCCAAAGATTTTCTTTTCATTTTGGTATACCTGCAGGGCGGCAAATGCGTGCACGGGGGGGTTCACATCGCCAAAATTCCATTCGTAAGCGGGTAATTGTCCGGAAGGATCCATATACCATTCCCGCATCAATAATAATAACTGGTGTTTTGCAAAGTCAGGATCGATCATTGAAAGAGAAATACAATGGAAGGCAGTATCCCATGCTGCATACCAGGGATACTCCCATTTGTCTGGCATTGAGATGACATCCTGGTTTTTCAAATATTTCCACTTACTATTTCGTCCATTTTCCCTTTCATCACAAACAGGAGTTATTCCATCACTTGTAGTAAGCCAGCGTTCCAGGTCGTAATGATAATACTGCTTACTCCAGAGCAGTCCGGCAAATGCCTGTCGTTGAATATTTTTTTGATCCTCGGTACAATTTGGAGGTAAAATAGCCTCATAAAATTCATCTGCCTCTTTTTTTCTTGAATCAAATATTTGTTCAAAGTTTTCGGGAAATGGATTGTCATATTGTTCATTGGCAAGTCGCAGGTAAATGATTTTTGATTGCCCGGCCTCAATTTCTAATTTGTATACGGGAGAAAATTTAGTGCCATCTTTCTTCGCTGCAAGTTTTTCAAAGTCCTTACCCGAAATAACTGCTTCATGAAAAGCATCTTTTACAAATTCAGTTTTATTCCCTTTATTATAAAGCCTTTCGAAATTAGTTTCATTTTCTGTGAAAAGTGTTGCGGTATTTTCCATGAAATAAAGAAAGTAATCACCAAGAAATTTTTGTGTTGCCTTTACTGCCTGAGAGTTAAAAGAAACGATGATGGGCTTAGCATCCTCGCCAGCATATTGCCACCTGTTATAAAACCATAGAGTAGGCAAGACAGTAATTGGTGCAGTTTGATCTCCATGATTTACAATCTCAATCTTTATATAGATATCATCACTGTTATTTTTTGCATATTCCACATATACATCAAAATACCGGTCGTTATTGAAAATACCGGTATCTAATATTTCATATTCGGGGTCCTGCTTGCTAAGGCTTTTATTTTTATTGATGAGGTCAAGATAGGGATAAGCTTCCTGCGGATATTTATATAAATATTTCATATAATAATGCGTAGGAATATTATCAAGGTAATAATACAGTTCCTTTACATCCTCTCCATGATTTCCCTCCTGGTTATTTAACCCAAAAAGTCTTTCCTTCAAAATAGGATCTTTGCCGTTCCATAAAGCGATTGAAAAACATAGATTCTGAAAAATGTCCGAAATTCCTGCGAGGCCATCTTCTCCCCATCTGTATACCCTGCTTCTTGCATGATCATGAGGAAAATAATTCCAGGCATCCCCGTTGGAACTATAATCTTCCCTAACGGTTCCCCATTGCCGCTCACTCAGGTAAGGTCCCCATTTTTCCAGGGGAACTTCTTTTTTTGAATTTGCTTTTAATCGCTGATGTTCTTGTGAATCCATTGCAAATGATAAAAGTGAAAATTATGCTTCTTAAAAATTAATTACCCATTGGTTGAAAATCCCGGATAAAGAAGCATTCCTCCGTCAACAAAAATTGTAGTTCCATTTACATAATCAGCTTCATCGCTAGCCAGCCACACCACCACCTTGCCAATATCTTCAGGTTGCCCGATTCTGCCATAAGGAATAAGCTTAAGTAATTTATTGAGCGCCTCCGGAGTTTCCCAGGCTATTTTGTTTATTGGGGTTTGTATGGCACCTGGTCCTATACTGTTGATTCTTATTTTTTTTGGAGCCAGCTCCTGCGCTATACTTTTCATCATCATATCTATGCCACCTTTGCTGGTTGCATAATTTACATGACCTGCCCATGGAATAATTTCGTGTACACTGCTCATGCAGATAACTTTTCCTGCAGCACAACTTCTTTCGCTTATTATTCCTCTTCGTAAGAATTCCCTGATAGCCTCCCGGGTGCACAAAAATTGTCCGGTTAAATTCACATTAAGAACTAATTGCCAATCTGCAAGACTCATATTTTCAAAAGCTGAGTCCTTCTGTATACCTGCATTATTTACAAGAATATCAATGGTTCCATATTTGTCAAACATTTGTTTAAACATAGCCTGCACTTCATCTTCTTTACTAACATCCGCCTGCAATGCTAAAGCATTTCCCCCATTTGTTTCTATTTGTTTCACTACATCATCGGNNTGCGCCGTCATTTGCAAGTGCCATTGCCACGGCCATGCCTATTCCACTGTTGGCTCCTGTTACGAGTGCACTTTGACCGGTGAGTTTTGGATTCGGATTCATTTTTCTAATATTTAATTAAAAGTACATTATGAAAATTAAGGAAGCTTATATATTGATTGTTAAAATATCTAAATTATTGCAATGGAGATATTATTGTAATAGTTGATAATAATCCGGAATTCATTCAATTTTTGGATACTTTTTTCGTTATGAGAAGAGCTAACCTGTTGCAAACGATATTTTTCTTTCAACGAAATCCGGATCTATGAAAAAATTAATACTTTTTGCATACT
>PKYU01000080.1 GCA_003132765.1 Chitinophagaceae bacterium
ATCATCGCCATTTACATGAAACACCGGGGCCTGAACCATTGAAGCTATAGAAGTACAATAATCAGATGTACGGGCATCATCAAAATCAGTAGTAAATCCTATCTGGTTATTAATAACGAAATGCAAAGTACCGCCTGTATAATATCCTTTCAATCCACTCATCTCGAGAACTTCATAGACAATTCCCTGCCCGGCCAATGAAGAACCTCCATGAATAAGTATAGGTAGTATTTTATCAAAATCGCTTTCATATAATACATCTGCCTTACTCCTTGCGATTCCGATAACGACAGGGTCCACGGCTTCAAGATGAGATGGGTTCGGTGAAAGTTTTAAATGTACTTTATGCCCGGCAGGAGTCTCTATTTCACTGCTAAAGCCCATATGATATTTAACATCCCCGCTCCCCATAGTAGTGTCCGGTATAGTATTTCCTTCAAATTCTGTAAATATCTGTTCGTAGGTTTTCCCCATAATGTTCGCCAGTATATTCAATCTTCCACGATGAGCCATACCTATGACTACCTCCTGAACGCTGTGCTCTGATGCGGTATTGATTATTTCATCCAAAGCCGGAATAGTACTTTCCCCCCCTTCCAGCGAAAATCTTTTTTGCCCAACATACTTTGTATGAAGAAATTTTTCGAACATGACACCCTCATTCAACTTTTGAAGAATATTCCTCTTTTGATCCAGGCTAACCGGTTGTTGCATTTTATTTTCTACAGCATCAATGATCCATTCAATTTTTTTCGAATCCCTAAGGGAGCCAAACTCCGCACCCAATGATCCTGCATAGCATTTCTTAAGGTGGGATATAATGTTTTGAAGCGACGTTTTGCCAAGACCAACAAAACTGCCGGCATTAAAATCTGTTGAAAGGTCAAGTTCATTTAGTCCGAAGTAATTTAAATCAAGATTAGCTTTCCTGTCATGCCTTTCTCTTATCGGGTTAGTTTTTGCAACCAAATGGCCCTTAATTCGATAAGCCTGAATGAGTTGATAAACACCAAATTCTTTGTCGAGCAGTACATTGGTAACTGGGCCAGGTGCAACTTCAGATCCATTTACCTTACCATTGGTATTTGAAACTGCAAAATCAAATCCCTCAAAAAATTTTCGCAGGTCCGGATCTACACTTTCAGGATTTTTCACAAAATCTCCGTATAAATTTTCGATGTAAGCAGGATGGGAACTGGTAATAAAGGAAAAATCTTTCATGAAAAATTACATTTATAACAAATCAGCCAGGGTTAAAAAAGTCAAAAAAAACTTCAATACCCTATNNGCAAATATCGTGAGTTTTGCATATAATTTAATAATGAAAACATTATTAACAATTATATTAATAAGGTTGAAAAATTACCGGAAATTGATTGAATAAGAGTTTGATGGAAATAAGCTTTTAAGATTGAAATAGTTAATAAAAATGTTCATTTTTCAATTAGAAATACTATCTTCGCCTCCCAAAAAATTTATTTAATGGCAAACCATTCAGCAACAAAGAAAGATGTGCGTCAAAGCAGAAAACGCAATGAGCGTAACCGGTACCACGGTAAAACCACCCGGAATGCCATACGCGATCTAAAATTAATTGACACAAAAGCTGCTGCATCTGAAAAAATTCCCCAGGTTTCTTCTATGATTGATAAAATGGCCAAACGCGGAATTATACATAAGAACAAAGCCGCGAATTTGAAAAGCAAGTTGACAAAGAGTATACAAGCTCTGGCGAAATAATTATTTTAAAGGGCTAATAGAAATTAAAAAATTAAATGCCTTTTACCTAAAAGTAAGAGGCAATTTCATTTGAATTCCGAACAAGAAAATTTTTGAAAGTGTTCATTTTACCCTGCGCCGGTTTGCCCCAGGTATTATATTGTAAATAGTTTTAGTCAAAAACTAAGCGCAGTTTTTTCTTTTTTTACCATTAAAAAATACCTTAATTTTGCAGCCCGATTTAAAATTATTTATTCACCAGCTGTTAATAAACGGCAAAAACTTAGTAAATGCAGAATTACGAATTGATGGTGATTTTTACTCCGGTGCTATCTGAGGAGGAATACAAGGCTGCTCAGAAAAAATTAATTTCATTCCTTACTGAGAATGGAGGAAAAGCAGTGCATGAAAATGCCTGGGGACTAAAATCACTGGCGTATCCTATCCAGAAAAAAACTACCGGATTATATTGGGTACTGGAATATGAAGCGCCATCCGACTTCAATGAAAAGCTTAAAATTCAGCTTCTTCGCGACGAATCAGTACTTCGTCATATGTATACTTCTCTCGATAAATACGCCGTTGAGTACAATATCAAAAAAAGTAGTGGTATATCATCCAGAAAGGAAAAAACGGAGGTATTAAATGGCTAAAGCAAACGAAATCAAATATCTCACGGCAATAAAAGCTGATGCGAGGCCCAAAAAATACTGCCGTTTCAAAAAAATGGGCATCAAATATATTGATTATAAAGATGGTGATTTTTTGAAAAAATTCCTTAATGAACAGGGGAAATTGCTTCCGCGCCGGATAACAGGAAATTCGCTAAAATATCAGCGGAAAGTAAGTGACGCAGTAAAGAAAGCCCGCCAAATGGCAATATTGCCCTATGTAACTGATCTATTAAAATAAGGAGGTAACTATGCAGGTAATATTAATACAGGATGTAAATAATTTGGGTGGTGCGCATGAACTTATCACAGTTAAAAGTGGTTATGGCCGCAATTTTTTGATCCCTTCCAAATTAGCTGTGGAAGCAAATTCCTCAAATTTGAAAAAGTTGGAAGAAAGAAAAAAACAATTGGCCAAAAAAGAGGAAAAACTGCTTGCTGAATTCAATAATGTGGTAAGCGTCTTACAACAAGCTCCATTAAAAATAGGGGCCAAAACAGGCACCAGCGGTAAGATTTTCGGAAGTGTTACCTCCGTGCAGATTGCGAGAGCAATACGCGAACAAAAAGACTACGAAATTGACCGTCGTCGTATTCATATAATTGATGAAGTGAAAGAATTAGGAAATTATAAAGCAAAAATTGATTTTGGCAACGGTAAGGAGGTTCAGGTTGATTTTGAAGTATTTGCGGAATAATTTTTCAATTGAATTTAACTAGAAGAGCCCAATTTTTTTAAAGTTGGGTTTTTTTAGTCGTTGTCTAAAAAGTTGTTTACTTTACGAATATGGTGATTCTAAGAAATTTTAAAAGTATTTTCTTATGTTTAAGGTAATTTGAAAGAATTGATTACCTTTATATTTATTAATGGGTTTAGTCTGTTTTTCTTTTGGCTGATGTTTATCTTTTCCCAGGTCTCTTCAGTTCATTGTAGCTGCTAATTCATTAATGGAATTTCAAATTTTATTAAATAAAAAGTTTTTACAATGGNNGCTGTTTCAAGTGCAAAAATTCTAAAAGAAAAAAATACGGGCCGCAGTAAAGGATTTGGTTTCGTTGAAATGGAAGACGATGAAGCAGCAAAAGTTGCTATCGCTGCATTAAACGAAAGCGAAGTTCAAGGTCGTAAATTAATCGTTAATGAGTCGCAACCTCGTCCGGAAGGAGGTGGTTACAAGAAAAGCGG
>PKYU01000133.1 GCA_003132765.1 Chitinophagaceae bacterium
TGAAAAGATAAATTACCGGCTTATGCATTTTCCTTCTTTGAAAGGCAACCTTATTCACCAAAGCTTTCTTGATCTTGACCGTCCATTTGATGAGCCATTTATTGTAATCGGTAATTTCCCTTATAATATTTCCACTCAAATTTTATTTAAGATTTTGGAATGGAAAGAATATGTGCCGGCAGTCATCGGCATGTTCCAGAAAGAAGTTGCTGAAAGAGCAGCTGCAAAGGAAGGAAGTAAAATTTATGGAGTGTTGAGTGTGCTTTTGCAATATTATTACCAGGTGGAGTTTTTGTTTTCAGTAGGTAACGAATGTTTTACACCACAGCCAAAAGTTCAAAGTGGTGTTATCCGGTTAACAGCTCGGGGAAATTATTTACCGGTAAAAAGCGAAAGGGCTTTTTGGGTTTTGGTCAAAACTGCTTTTAATCAAAGACGCAAGACCCTTCGCAATGGCGTGAAAAGTTTGTTTACGAAAGAAATACTTGATGATAGTTTATTTAACCGCCGTGCCGAAACGCTGAGTATCGAAGAATTTGCAGGTTTAACCTTTAAGATGAGCTGATCAGAATACCATTTTGTTTCTCATTTTTTCCCTTTCTTTAGTCGTAATTTTATGAGATAAAAATAAAATCCTTTAAAAGGTTCACGCTTAATTTTTATGGTAGATAAAACAACCAGTACGATAAGAATTGTTACAGCGGCTTCATTATTCGACGGCCATGATGCAGCTATCAATATTATGCGGCGGATTTTGCAAAGTAAAGGGGTAGAGATTATTCATCTTGGCCACAACAGGAGTGTTCATGAAATAGTAGAATGTGCCATAGAAGAAGATGCGCAGGGGATAGCCGTTACAAGTTACCAGGGCGGCCATATAGAATTTTTCAAATACATGAAAGACTTGCTTGATGAAAATGGTTGTGCCGACATTAAGATTTTTGGCGGAGGCGGAGGCACGATTCTTCCGGCAGAAATTGAAGAATTGCAGGCTTATGGAATTACAAAGATTTATTCTCCGGATGATGGAAGAACAATGGGACTTGTAGGGATGATTGAAGATGTAGTGAAGAAATGCAGCTTACCGGTAAACTCTTTTCCAAAGGCAGAAAAATATGCTTTTAAAAGTAATGGAAAATTTGCGCTGGGAGAGTGGAGGGATATTAAGAAAGTTGCAAAATCTATTACATATGCAGAAAACGGCAATCCTGTCGACTTTTTGGAAAAAGAATCTGTAATAAAAAATAAGAATAAGGAGCCTGTTCCCAAAAAAAGGGTCGTAGCCACCGAAAAACGATCTGAGTTACCAGTACTGGGTATTACTGGTACTGGCGGGGCTGGNNGATAAAACTATTGCTGTCATTTCGGTTGATCCTTCTAGGAAGAAAACCGGTGGCGCATTATTAGGGGATCGGATCCGGATGAATTCCATTCACCACCCAAGAGCTTACATGCGCTCCCTGGCCACCAGGGAAAATGATAAAGCCTTAAGTGCTTACGTTAAGGAAGCTGTGGATATTTGCAAGGCTGCAGGCTATGATTTTATTATTCTCGAAAGTGCAGGGGTTGGGCAGGGTGATGTGTCAATATTGAAATATTGTAATATAAGTATCTATGTTATGACTCCTGAATACGGAGCAGCTACCCAATTGGAGAAGATTAATATGCTAGATTATGCCGATATAATATGCATTAATAAATTTGACAAAGCTGGTGCGTTGGATGCATTGCATGATGTAGTGAAGCAGTACAAAAGAAATCATGGTTTATGGTATGCAAAGAATGAAGAACACCCGATAATCGGCACCGTGGCTTCTGTGTTTAATGATCCGGGTTGCAATAAGCTTTTCAATACCATTATTGGTTTAGCTCATAAGGAAAAAGGGTTTCCATTGAAAAAATACAAGGTTCCCAAAAAGAGTGAAAGCCTTGGAATACCTGTTATTCCTTCAAAACGAGTGAGATATCTCGCGGAAATAGCTGAAGAAATAGAGGGTTATAATCGAATAGCAGATCAGCAATCAAAACTGGCTTCTCAATGGTACCAGGTAATCGGGGCTGCGAAAGTTGTTAAAGAACAAAGCCATACATTATCTAAAAAAAATGAAGCGGCAATTGCGGTCATGGAAGCGGCATCTGAAGAAATCTCAAAGAAATTATTACCTGTTTCCAAAAAGCTTATTAAGGAGTGGAGCAGCGTTATCAAAGCTTATCAAAAGGATTATTTCGAATGTGATGTCAGGGGAAAAAAAGTGAAACAACCTTTGTATTTTGAAACCCTTTCCCATCTAAAAATTCCAAAAATTGCCTTACCCAGGTTTAAGGACTGGGGAGATATTTTGCATTGGCGATTTCAGGAAAATTTTCCGGGAAGATTTCCTTTTACCGCCGGGGTATTTCCTTTAAAACGTGTGGAAGAAGATCCAACACGAATGTTCGCTGGCGAAGGGAGTCCGGAAAGAACAAACAGGCGTTTTCATTATGTTAGCTTCGACCAGCCTGCAAAGCGACTCAGTACTGCATTTGATAGTGTTACCTTATATGGAGAAAATCCTGATGTACGCCCTGATATTTATGGCAAGGTTGGTAATAGCGGCGTTAGCATCGCAACGGTAGATGATGCAAAAAAATTATATAGCGGCTTTGATCTTTGTGATCCTAAAACATCCGTAAGCATGACAATTAATGGGCCGGCGCCCATGTTACTTGCTTTCTTTTTAAATGCAGCCATCGATCAGCAATGTGAAAAATATATCATTGAAAATAATCTTGCTGATTCCGTAAACAGGATAATTGAAACTAATTATGATACGGAAGCATTGCCGTTCTATATGGGAATTGATGGAAAAAAGATTAAACCAGGGAAAGGAAAATTTATAGGACAATTACCAAAAGGTAATGACNNTCAGGCTCCTGGGATTATCAGGCGCGGACGTGCTGGACAAAACTATTTATGAAAAAATAAAAGCGAAGGCTTTGGCAACAGTAAGAGGAACGGTACAAGCTGATATTTTAAAGGAAGACCAGGCACAAAATACCTGTATTTTCTCAACGGAATTTGCGTTAAAGCTCATGGGTGATGTTCAGGAATATTTTATTGAAAGAAAGGTGAGAAATTTCTATTCTGTTTCAATAAGCGGATATCACATCGCCGAAGCCGGTGCCAATCCGATCACACAGCTTGCTTTCACTTTGTCAAATGGGTTTACTTATGTGGAATATTATTTAAGCCGGGGAATGCATATTGATGATTTTGCTCCCAACCTTTCATTCTTTTTCAGCAATGGCATGGATGCGGAGTATAGTGTAATAGGAAGGGTGGCGCGGCGTATTTGGGCTAAAGCAATGAAATATAAATATCGTGCAAACGAGCGATCACAAAAGCTAAAATATCATATTCAAACGAGTGGCCGCAGCCTCCATGCACAGGAAATTGATTTCAATGATATACGGACAACATTACAAGCCCTTTATGCAATTTATGATAATTGCAACAGCCTTCATACCAATGCGTATGATGAAGCAATTACTACCCCAACAGAGGAGAGTGTGCGGCGCGCTATGGCCATCCAGCTGATCATCAACCGTGAACTGGGAACGGCTAAAAACGAAAATCTAACCCAGGGAAGTTTTCTGATTGAAGAACTTACCGACCTGGTGGAAGAATCGGTTATGGCTGAGTTTAACCGGTTATCAGAAAGAGGTGGTGTACTTGGTGCCATGGAAAGAATGTACCAGCGAAATAAAATACAGGAAGAAAGCCTCTATTATGAAACACTCAAAAATAATGGGGAATTCCCCATTGTGGGGGTAAATACTTTTCTTAATAAGGCAGGCTCTCCAACTATACTACCGTCAGAGGTTATACGTAGTACCAGGGAAGAAAAAAGTTTACAGATTAATAATTTGAACAATTTCCATGGACTTCATAAAAACGAGAGCGCTCAAAAATTAAGACAATTACAGGAAGTTGCCATTAATAATGGTAATCTTTTTGAAGAATTAATGGAGACGGTAAAATTCTGTTCATTAGGCCAGATAACCCATTCACTTTATGAAGTAGGCGGACAATACAGGAGGAATATGTAAGTTGGGATTTTCCGAATTGATAGTAAATTGATCTTAATTTTTTATCCAATAGCATAATGCATAAAAAAAGCACCGCTACTGCAGTGCTTAATAAATGCTAACTTAATATTAATGTAGTTTCCTTGAATATTCAGCCAGCCTGACTATTTTGCCATCTTTTATTTGCATATCGTCTATCACATCCAGTGAATCCTTCTTTCCTTTCATGTCTTCCCATTTTTGCCTGTACCAGATGGTAACCCATTCTTCTTTTTTATCTTTGGAAATAACTGACTCCCAATCACTCATTTTAATATCAATGGTTTTCATGCCCTTTCTCCAATTTGTAAACATTGCCGTGAGGCTGTCAGCTGCCATCTTTTTATCCATTCCGTCAAATTGAATATGCACTGAGTCTCCGAAATATTTCATCGATTCAGGAACATTTCCATCCTGATAGGCTTTGAGTGCACTTAATGCAGTCATAGTATTCGCGGTGCTACCCATAACCCAATTGTCAGGATGATCAATTGTGTAGGGANNTGTTGAAGTTGCAGCAGTAGAATCTTTCATAGCTTCCTTAGACTCAGTTCCGGTGCTGTTGCAGGAAACAAAAGCGATTCCTGTCAAAAAATAAAATACCATTTTTTTCATAAATAAATTTTTTGAAATGATTAAATATCGGTGAAATACGGGTTAGCTATTAAAGTGAACCATAAGCTTGTTGAAGGTACAAATTATAAAATTGAAACTACAAAAAGCGAGACTTATTTTTTTGAGGAGCTTAGTTATCTTTATTAAAAATTAAGTGAGGAAGATCATTTATAGTTTACTGATTACAGTCATGATGCTTTCATGTTCTTCAAACAAATATGCTGCTACTAACAGGCAATATAAACACCAGGCAAAATCTTTTGGAAAATTGATCAGCCAGGCTCCGTTGAAGGATAGCATTAGTAATTCCAACTCATGGGTTGGGACTACTAATTTTGGGTTACGAAAACCCAATTATGTTATTATACATCATACGGCGCAAAACAGTTGCGATCAAACTCTGCAAACTTTTACGTTGCCTGGCTCACAGGTGAGCGCTCATTATGCCATTTGTAGGGATGGAATTATTCATCATATGCTCAATGATTATTTGCGGGCCTGGCAAGCAGGCGTGAGTACGTGGGGTAACGATAGAGACATTAATTCTTCTTCTATTGGAATAGAACTCGATAATAATGGTTTCGATTCTT
>PKYU01000247.1 GCA_003132765.1 Chitinophagaceae bacterium
TGTTTGCTTTTTATAACGGCTTCTCAGCACTCTTTGCATTTCTGTTGCCGGTGCTGGCAAAAAAGACCGGAAGGCCGATGACACATCTTATTTGTCTTGTGGCCGGCGGATTAGGTCTAATTTCTTTCTTTTTGTTTAAAGACAAATATTTTCTGATCATCAGTATGGCCGGAATCGGATTAGGATGGTCCAGTATATTGTCTATGCCTTACTCCATGCTTACTGCAGCCCTGCCGTCCAATAAAATGGGCGTTTACATGGGTATTTTCAATTTCTTTATCGTGATTCCCCAGATCTTGGCTGCTACGCTCTTGGGGTTTTTTACAAAACATATTTTTAATGGCAATGCTATCTATACCATTGTTTTGGGTGGATGCCTGATGATTGTAGCTGCCCTCTTCACGCTTAGAATTAAGGTAAAATAACTGGTATGAAAAAAGTTATTGCAGTGTTCATTTTTGTTTGCTTTTCAACTTTTTCAATAGCCCAGCAAAGTGATTACCATTGCTATCCAACTCACTGGTGGGTAGGCATGAAATGGAATAAGATACAAATAATGGTTCATGGTAATAAAATTGCAGATGACTTTCCTATGATTAAAATAGGGCACCAGGGAATGAAACTCGCTACCGGCGTTTATTTAACAAAAATTAATCGTGTTGAAAATCCGGATTATATATTCATGGACATTACTGTCAGTTCAGATGCAAAACCGGGTAAATTTACTTTCCCTTTTGTAAAAAATATTCACATGGAATACGAACTAAAAGAAAGAAGGAAAGGTAACGGTACTGCGTTTGCACAAGGCGTTAAGTCAAATGATTTTATTTACCTTATCATGCCGGACCGTTTCAGTAATGGCGATAATACCAATGACAGGATACCCGGTATGAGAGACCAAAGCCTTGATAGGGATACCGCGTATGCAAGGCATGGCGGGGACCTTAAAGGAATTGAGAATCATCTGGACTATCTGCAATCTTTAGGAGTTACCACGTTGTGGTTAACACCGGTTATTGTAAATGATATGCCTAACCGCACGGAGCATGGATATGCTTTTACAGATCATTATGCTATTGATCCAAGACTCGGTGGGGAAAAAAGTTACCATAAACTTATAAAGGCAGCACATACCAGGAAAATGAAAATTATCCAGGATGCTGTTTACAATCATGTGGGACTATATCATTTTACCGTTCAGGACATGCCCATGAAAGACTGGCTGCATGAATGGCCTGTTTATACAAATACCAGTGCTAAAGACCAAACCATATTTGATCCTTACGCCAGTGCTATTGATAAAAAAATTATGCAGGATGGCTGGTTTACACCACAGATGCCTGATCTGAATCAAAATAATCCTTATGTGGCTAATTATTTAATTCAGCATGCCTTATGGACGGTAGAAGAATTTGGTATAGATGGCTGGAGGATTGATACCTATCCTTACAATGATCTTGTTTTTATGAACAGGTGTAATAAGGAGCTTTTGGATGAATATCCGAAGATTACTATGTTTGGTGAAACGTGGNNGAATAATTACTCCATTCCTTTCAAAAGCAATCTTCCTGCAACAACAGATTTTCAATCTTTATGGGGATTGATAGATGCATTGACTAAAGATTTCGGATGGACAGATGGAGTGAATAACTTATTTACCACACTTTCCCAGGATTTTGTTTATAAAGATCCGACCCGTGAGGTAATCTTTTTTGATAATCATGATATGTCTCGTTTCTACTCTGTTGTGAGAGAAGATATGAATAAATATAAATCAGCTATCACATGGTTACTAACGTTTAGGGGTATTCCTCAATTATATTATGGAGATGAAATTGGATTAAAAGGATTAACTTCTCCTAATGATGGCCACGTCAGGCAGGATTTTCCCGGTGGCTGGGCTTCCGATAGCCTTAATAAATTTACCAAAGCCGGACGCAATGCCAGAGAAGAAAGTATTTGGAATTACCTGTCAACCCTCGCCAATTTCAGGAAGACATCTTCAGCGCTTACTACAGGTAGGTTGATGCAATATGTTCCTTTCGACAATGGGGTCTATGTATATTTTCGGTACAACAATGATCAAACGGTTATGGTAGTCATGAATACTTCTAAAGAAACCAAAACTATTTCACCGGGGAACTATGCCGAAAGAATAAAAGGCTTCTCCAAAATGAAAAATACTATTACGGACGAAATAAGTGAATTAAAAGATTTTGCTTTGGCTTCTTATGAGAGCGGCGTTTGGGAGCTAATTGAATAAAATATTTTGTCATCTATTATAATAATGTCTCCCATAAAAGCCGAGCTTTTTGCTGTTTGATCTCAGCATTTTCGCTTGGATCATCACTATACCAATCTTTAGTACGTTCATTGATAGTTGCTTCTAAGAATTTCAAATCATAATTTTTTTTAGCATTCACTGGTTTAATCTCATTTTCTTTTACATCATTCATCGTAACTTTTGTAGCAATCCATGAGGTAAATAACCGGGGAATGGTGACTCCCAATATCATTCCTGGTAATCCGTTTATAGAACAAGGGCCGCCCGAAATCATGATTTCATCTGTATAAAACGCAAAAACATATACACTGTCAAATATGATCGCAACTGCCTTTCTGCAATTGAAACCTGCAATAATCCTGTTATCGTTGGTTATTCGCCATTGCATTTTTCTTAGTGTGTCCTGAATATTCAGATCAGAACCATCAATATTTTTCTGCATACTGAGTTTGTCGGTTTTATAATCACAATACCAAACATTTTCTTCATCGCCCGACCGCCACCAGGTCGGTATTTTTTTTGATTCGCCACTCCAATGATCAAATTTGTAAATGCTTTTTTCATCCGCGAAAGTAAAATCGTAGTACCCAATTTTAAATTGAGGTAATTTATCTTTAATCATATCTTCAAAGGTACCGTTGCCCATTGTTTTTTGAATGCNNATTTAGACGCTTTGTTTTTAAAATCCCACTCAAATCCAATTAGAAAATATCTCTTTAGGCGGTCATTGGTTACCTGTGTGTAAGTATTCCCGTAAAAACTCCGGTCTATGCCAATATTGTCATTCAGAATATCATGAACAGAGATATAGGCAGTGAATTCATTATTATGAAAGGNNAATCCGACATTAAAGACCATACTTTTTTATAATAAATTGTTCCATTAACTGAAAATGTATTGGTGTAGTAATGAATTCTTGTACTGTTTTGTGAGGTCGTATTTGCTTTGTAATCTATCTCATCATTTATTGAAAAATCATATTTCTTTTCTTTTTGTTTTGATATCCACAAGGAAACTCCGGGAGTCACTGATTTAGAAAGACTTTTTACACTATTGATTACCGATGCATATTGTGTGTAATTAATTTGCGGACCAAAATTGATCCTGGTATCAATTTTTTTGATCTTGAAGCCAACATACCCCTGAAAGTTCGTTGAAAAATTGCCATTGGTATTCACCGGTTGTGAAACCGTTTTCCCTGAATCTACATTAATTGTCTGGCTCGTAGTAATGGCATTGCTGGTAAGACTGACATTTAAAGACTCATACATGAAGAAATCCTTTAAAAAATTATAGCTGTTGTTTGAGATATTAAACCGGTTCATGAAAGAAGGTTTTAGCAAAGGATTTCCTACGTATTGGTTGAAATAATCATTATTGTTTCGCAGCGGCTGAAGCTGATTTATAGTAGGTTGCGTTGTATTGCCGGTATAATTGAATCTTATGCTATGATTTGGTTTGAAGGTATAAGTTGCATTGGCCTGCGGATAAAAGTTAACATAGTTTCTTGTATAATNNAAGTAAGGTCAGTTAAATCGAAATTGGTAAAGCCAAAACCAGATCCAATATTCAGTTTCAATTTTTTATTCGCAAAATTTATTTTGGCAGAAGGAATATTTTGCAAAATGTTTTGCTTAAAGCGGTTTGATAAGGAATCGACCGGAGAATCATATGTTTTAGACACAGGTGAATAATTGTACGTAAGCTGGTTGTTGG
>PKYU01000046.1 GCA_003132765.1 Chitinophagaceae bacterium
GATATCTGCAAATGAACTAAACGAGCTAACCAGAGGGTGTACCTTGAATAATAAACAGAAAATTAAAAAAACATGAAGTCATCTTCAATTTTAAAGCTAGGATTAGTATCTGCTATTTCTTTTACCGCAATTGTGTGTGTAGTAAATGTAAGTTGCAAAAAAAGCAAAACCTCTTCGCCAGCTAACTACCAGCAAACTAACTTAGTAGCAGATACTGCTGGTTACGGAGCGATTCGCGTTGATGTCAATCTTAATAATCCATGGGGTATAGCTATAGGGCCAACTGGGGCGTTCTGGATATCTGATAACCATAGCGGTAATACATCTATTTATAATGGCAATGGCAANNTCAATTATTGGCGGCAGTTGGCATCCCGTTGGCAGGAGTAGCAAATGGCGCATCACCAAGTGGGGTTGTGTACAATACCACTGCAAGCTTTGTGATGCCATCAACTGGTCAACCTGCTAAGTTTATTTATGTTACTGAAGATGGTATAGTGGCTGCATGGAACACCGGAGATACAACTATTACAGTAGCCGACAGATCAAGTGCGAATGCCGTATATAAAGGTTTAGCAATTGCAAATGATGGTACTGGGGATTTTATTTATGTATCAGATCTCCATAACGCAAAAGTGGATGTATTTGATAAATCATTCAATTATGTCACTAATAAACCATTTAATGATCCTAATATTCAATCTGGTTTTGCACCTTTCAATATTCATAACATAGGCAATCTGCTTTATGTAACCTACGCCAAACAAAAAGGTCCTGACAATAGGGATGATCAGAGTGGTGCAGGTTTTGGTTATGTTGATGTATATAAACCTGATGGTACTTTTGTAAAGCGATTTGCTTCACAAGGTACACTTAATTCCCCATGGGGAATTGTTCAGGCCCCATCTGGGTTTGGTCAAGTTGCAAACGCTATACTAATCGGGAACTTTGGTGACGGTCGTATCAATGTTTTTGATGCGAATGGTAACTACCAGGCACAATTAGAAAGCAATGGCACTCCTATTTCTATCGATGGTTTATGGGCTATAACATTCCCTACAAGCACCGCAGGAGGACTTGATCTAAATACCTTGTATTTTACGGCTGGCCCGCTAAGTGAAACCTATGGAATTTTTGGTTATCTAAGAAAAAAATAATGATTTATAGAGCATAAATCGCAAGAATAATGCAGTGCTTTAAAACAATTGGCTTACGGATATTCTTTTTTTAACCAATTTGATGGGGGTTAATTATCAAGGTAAGAATCATCATTTAATGATGTAAACCTAAAGGGTCTTTTTTGTCCTTCCCATCCGGGTTTAATTAGTTGCCTCGATTAAATTAAACATTTTATTCTTTATTGCCAATTTTAATGACAACTTTGGGTATGAAGCAAGGGAGAAAATTTATTTTGGACTATTTCATTCGAATTAGCCAGATTCTCTATTTTATAGATCTATTATGGTTTCACAACTAACGAAGCCTTCATTCCAGTATGTATATTGCAATGATAATCAAAGGTTCCTACGGTCACAGTTGTATAAGAAAAAGTACTTCCAGATGCAATGGTTCCACTATTAAAGCTAGTTCCATCGTCCGAGGTGACAGTATGTGCAAATCCGTCATTATTCTTCCAGGTTACCACAGTACCCACTTTTACAATCAGAGTGGATGGACCGAAGGCCATATTTGCAATGCTTACACTATTGGTGCGGCCGCCGCCGCCTCCACCTGTAGTGCTGCTGGATTTACTACATGAAAAATTGAATGAGGTAATAGAAAATACCACAGCGATTAAGAAGAGACATTTTTTTTCATAATAAAAAAGTTTTTAAGATTTTATATTTCTTGTAATAAAACATGACATTTCATTTTATTAAATATTCATACTGAAAAAATCATAGGGCCGGCTCAATCAGTAACTGGTTTCTGTTTCTTGAACATATTGGCATCTTTTTTTACGAGTATATCTTGTTTCTCCNNAAGAAAACGAAGAATTTTAGAAATTGGTTGCCTTAATGGAAAATCCAGGTGCCTTAATTCTCTTTCTGCTCATTCTTTCAAGTAAAGAATATTGTTGTCCAGATAAAAATTGTGCAGTTTCTGCGGGTAATTCTGTATTTAGCATCGCCTGTTCGTTTACACATAATAGTTTTTAGAAGATTATTTTTAACGATATTAGGGGCTAAGAATAATAGAAAGGTTTGGGTCAATTTCCTTTAAAACATGGATGCAGTACCAGCAGGGGGGCAGCCTTAGAAGAATTTGATCATTGTTCTTTTGATGGAANNACTCTTTGGTTGGTTTAATTTTGAAAGGAAGGCAATCGTCCATTTCAATTTTAATTTTCAACTTCCCGAACTATCGGACCATAACATTTGAATCCTATTCGATTAAAATCGTGGTAAATTGTTTCTCCAATGCAAAAAAATAATAGGTAACAAAAAATACGCGAAAGTGCCCACATAAAACTTTATTTGGTCAAAGTAATAGTATCATTATGAATTGGATAACCCGGGGACAACCAAAGATTGATCGGATTGCCAGTCCGTGGCTCATTAAAAATTTCATAGATAATGAAGCGGAGTTTATCTATGTCCCTCTGGAAATGGTAAAAGAAAAAGCTAAAGAAATGAACGGCATCCCCTTCGATATCCCCGACGTTGAGTTTTCGCATCACAAAGACAAATGTACATTTGATTACATCGTTGAAAAATATAAGATTACAGATCCTGCAATCCACACATTGGCCATAATAGTAAGGGGTGCAGACACAGATAGACATGATATCGCAAAGCAAGCATCAGGCCTGTGGGCAATATCTGCAGGCTTGGCTTATAATATAAAAGATGATTACGAATTATTGGAAAAAGGAATGATGATCTATGATGCTCTATATTCTTGGGCAAAGTATCTTCAAAGGGAAAAACATACAGAAAACCCAGTTGATCACTTGTTAATTGACGTTTTCAACAAATTCATAAAACAAAAATCTGCACAAAAGAAAACGCCTGTTTGGGTAAAAGTATTAAGAGAAATCATACAAGATCAAATCGATACCAATTTAAGTCTCACGAACATTTCAAAAAGCCTTGAAATACACCCATCCTATTTATCTAGAGAGTTCTCCAAACACTTTAATAATCTTTCCTTTGGCGAATATGTAAGAAAGCTGCGCATTGAAAAGGCAATTGACCTGATTAAAACCAACAACTATTCACTTACCCAAATAGCTTATCTAACCGGCTTTTCCGACCAAAGCCATTTTACAAGAATCTTTAAACAACATACAGGTAAAATTCCATCAGCCTATAAAAAAGAGGTTACGAAAGGTAAAGGATATACAAAAGGTTGATTTCATTCTATTTATTAATTAATAAGATACCCAACTTCGCTAAATATTTTTCTCAATTATGAAAATAAGTTTTATTGCTTGTTTACTAGTCTTGGCATCTTGATACAGTTCTAAATCAGCAGATTTAATATTTAATCCCACCTCTTTAATTATTGATCTGGATTCTTTGCATGTAAAAAACAACAACATTATACAAAAAAAGTTAAAAGCCACTTCTCCATTTCAGGGGAAAAGGATTTTTTGTTCTGTTGATGGTACTGCAAAATTTATAGTTACAATAAAAGGTAATAATGTGCTTATCGTCAATGACCGAACTAAAGTAACTGGATTATTTAAAAAGGATAAACTTTTCACCGATGATCCTGGCGAAATCGAATACAGGCGGTATTCTCATGAATATTTTGGTAAATACTATGCTATTGGAACTGATTACTTTAGTGTGCTTAATGCCGAAAATGGGGAATATCGTTACTATACTTTATGTAAATAAATTTACTAGGGTATCCAAAATTTATTATTTAATTCTTTAAACAATCCCAAATGAAAAAAACGGCAATTCTCATCGTAAACTTATTTACTGTCTTTTATAGTTTTGCGCAGCAAAGTGATTGGACCTCGGTAGAGAAAGTATTTGGGAAAAAAGGAGCGGTTCAGGACAACGTTTTTAAAATCAGTTATCCACGTTCAGATCTTAAAGTCAAAGTGGGTTCATTGATTGTTGCACCAAGCTTTGCACTTGGAAGTTGGATTGGATTTTTGAGCATGGATAGCGGCATGAATATGCAACCCCATTCCAGTAATATGAGCAACCAAGCAACTATGATGGGTGACTTGGTTCTCCTGGATACAGAAGTGCGGGACGTTTTAAAAAAGCTGATGGAAGTTAAACTTAATGTTACGGCAATTCATAACCATCTTATAAATGAAACTCCTAATATTAAATATGTACATTTTTCAGGAAGTGGTGATAGGGTGAAACTTGCTGAAGCAATAAAATCTGTACTTGCAGTAACGGCAACGCCATTAAACCCTTCCCAGCCGGCTGTCCAAGGCCCAAATGTTGATTGGTCAAAAGTAGAGGCAATATTAGGTACATCCGGAAAGCATAATGGTATGTTGTTGCAATACAGTTTCCCACGTAAAGAAAAATTAAATGAGGGTGGAATGGTAATGCCTCCATTTATGGGCATGGCAACAGCAATCAACTTTCAAAAAGAAGGGGATAGCGCAGCGATCACAGGCGACTTTGTATTATTAGCCGATGAGATAAATCCTGTCATAAAACTCTTGATTGAAAACGGAATTACGCCAACAGCATTGCATAATCATATGATTCACGATGATCCTAGGTTATTCATGATGCACTTTTGGGCAATTGATGACCCNNTGACCCGGAAAAATTAGCCAAAATATTACAGCAGATACTCACAATAACGAACCATGCACCAATAAAAAAATGAAAAGCAACTTTCTTCCAATATTCTTCATTCTTTCTGTTTTTTATTATACAAGTTGTAAAGCTCAAGAACCTTTTGGTGAAAATTATTTACACGTAAATAAAATAATTCCCTTACCAAATGTAAAAGGCAGGATTGACCATTTGGATATCAATTTGCGGGAACAAATTGTTTATGTTGCGGCTTTGGGTAACAATTCAGTAGAAATTGTTGATCTTAAGAAAGGAAAAGTTATTCATAGCCTTAGTGGGCTTGATGAGCCACAAGGGGTATGTTATATCCCTGGCAAACAGGAAATTTTCGTTGCCAATGGGGGTAACGGAGAATGCTATTTTTTTAATGCTTCGACATTTGAGAAGACCGCTTCTATACATTTACCTTCAGATGCAGATGATGTTCGATATGATTCCACAAGTGCAAAGATATATGTTGGTTATGGGCAAGGCGGGATTGCAGTTATTGACGCCAATACTCACAAACAGATTGGTAATATAAGTTTGCCGGCACACCCGGAAGGATTTCAAATAGATAATTCGACCAAAACGATGCTTGTAAATGTGCCTGATAAAAAAATGATAGGGTTGATAGATTTGATGCAATTAAAATTAGTTGACAAATGGACCAGCAATTTCTCAACCGGTAATTTCCCTCTGGCATTAGATGACCAGCAGCATTATGCATTTATTGGTTACCGCCGCCCAGCTAAACTAGTTGTATTAGATTCAAAAACCGGTAAAGAGATCAGCGTTAATAATATGGTTAGTGATGTTGATGATTTATATTTCGACAAGATGAAAAAGCGGGTTTACATAAGTGGTGGTGGTGGATTTATAAATATATTCCAGCAGGATGCCTTAAATATGTTTAAGCAAATAGCGAACATCCCTACCCGCAACGGGGCAAGGACATCATTATTTATTGCCCAATTACAAATTTTTATACTTGCTGAACGTGCGGAGACTGATAACCCTGCTCAATTGACGGTTTATAAAACTTCACCCTAAAAATCCTTTATGAAATGGATAACAAGAGATAGACCAAAAATTGATCGCATAGGCTGTCCTTGGTTGATCAAAAGATTTATAAATACCGAAGCTGAATTTATGTATTTTCCCAAAGAAGAAGTATTTACAAAAGCAAAAGAATTAGGAGTAATTCCCTACGACATCCCCGGTGCCGAATACACACATGAGGGAGAATATTGCATCTTCGATTACATTGTCAAAAGGCATAATCTCACAGACTCGGCAGTACAGCAAATAGCAACTATTGTTCGAGGTGCCGATACAGATAGTTTTCAACTCACACCGCAAGCAGCGGGATTATGGGCAATATCTGCAGGGCTTTCATACAATTATAAAAATGATTATGAAATGCTTAACATAGGAATGAAGCTGTAAGATGCTTTATATAGTTGGGCAAGATATGTTCAAAGCGAGAAACACATATGGAAACCGAATTGATGAATGTGGAAATGGAAATTGTAAAGCCAGCTTACACTTTAAGACAGGTTGTGCAATATTTTTTTAAACTTGGCTATTCTGGCTTTGGTGGTCCGGTTGCATTAATCGGATATATGCATCAGAATTTAGTCCAAGAACTTAAATGGATAACAGAAGAAGAATACAAAGATGGTTTGGCATTGGCACAACTTGCACCTGGTCCTTTAGCGGCCCAATTAGGAATATATTTAGGCTTTGTTCATTATCGAATATTAGGTGCAACGCTTTGCGGCCTCGCTTTTGTATTGCCATCCTTCATTATGGTTGTGGTTATTGGTATTGCATATAAATTGTTTGGTGGCGTGCCTTGGATGCAGGCAATATTTTACGGAGTAGGAGCGGCAGTTGTCGGTATTATATCAATAAGTAGTTACAGGCTAGCA
>PKYU01000003.1 GCA_003132765.1 Chitinophagaceae bacterium
CTGAGGCGCAAAAACGGCTAACACAATATGGTCCTAATGAGTTGGAAGAAAAGAAAACCAATATGTTCCTGAAATTTCTAAGTTATTTTTGGGGGCCTATTCCATGGATGATTGAAGCAGCCGTGATTCTTTCTGCGGTAGCCCGGCATTGGCCGGATTTTTTCATTATCATGGTTTTACTTTTTGCCAATGCTCTTGTAGGATTTTTGGAAGAACGCCAGGCCGGAAATGCGATTGCAGCTTTGAAGGCCAAACTGGCAATTAATGCCAGGGTTAAAAGAGATGGAAAATGGGTAACTCCACCAGCACATGAACTGGTACCCGGGGATGTGATTCGTATGCGCCTTGGCGATATCGTTCCCGCGGATGCCCGGTTACTCAAAGGTGACGAAATATCTGTTGATCAATCCGCACTAACTGGTGAGTCTTTACCGGCTACACGCAAAACCGGTGAAGCCGTATTCTCGGGTTCTATCATTCGCAGGGGTGAAATTGACGCTTTGGTCTATGCAACAGGTACCAACACTTACTTTGGCAAGACGGCAAAACTGGTTGAGGAAGCGCATACAGTTAGCCATTTTCAAAAAGCGGTGTTGAAGATCGGTAACTATCTCATCATACTTGCAGTGGCTTTAGTGGCCATCATTATTACCGTGGCGATTTTCCGTGGCGACCCAATCCTCAGCACCTTACAGTTTGCTCTTGTATTAACGGTATCGGCTATCCCGGTGGCGATGCCAACGGTGTTATCTGTAACGATGGCTGTTGGCGCACGCCTCCTCGCTAAAAAGAAAGCTATTGTGAGTAAGCTGGTGGCTATTGAAGAATTGGCTGGGGTAGATGTACTTTGTGCTGATAAAACAGGAACGCTCACTCAGAACAAATTAACATTGGGCGATCCATTCAGCGTGAACAACATTCCTGCCGACCAGGTGATCCTTGATGGCGCTTTGGCATCCCGTGCAGAAAATAATGATACCATTGACCTGGCGGTTCTTGGCGCAATGAAAAACAAAGATGCTTTAAAGGAATACACTGTCTTGCATTTTCAACCTTTCGATCCGGTACATAAACGCACGGAGGCACAGGTAAAAAGTAAAGATGGAAAATCGTTTAAAGTCACGAAGGGTGCACCACAAGTGATTTTGGCATTGTCGGCAAATCTTGCGCAGGTAAAACCTGTCGTTGATAAAGCAGTCAATGATTTTGCGGCGGAGGGCTTCCGGGCGTTGGGTGTGGCCCGTGCTGAAGGTGATGGCCAATGGCAGTTTGTTGGCGTGCTACCCCTGTTTGATCCGCCACGTGATGATGCGAAAGAAACCATCGCAACGGCAGTGAAGATGGGCGTAAAGATAAAGATGGTAACAGGCGATGCATTGGCTATTGCCAAAGAAACTGCCCAAAAATTGAATATGGGTACCAATATACTTGATGCAGCCAGCCTGGGTGATTCAAAGAAGGATGAGAGTGCAGCGGTAACAGAGTCTATCGAGCATGCAGATGGTTTTGCACAGGTATTGCCCGAACACAAATATCATATTATTGATGTGCTGCAAAAGCATGGTCATATCGTTGGCATGACAGGAGATGGCGTGAATGATGCTCCTGCTTTAAAGAAAGCGGACTGCGGCATNNTCCAGCGCATGAACAGCTACTCGATATACAGGATAGCCGAAACGTTACGTGTGCTGTTCTTTATGACATTAGCGATTATAGTATTTAATTTTTACCCGGTAACGGCTGTGATGATCGTGATGATAGCATTACTCAACGATGCAGCTATACTATCTATCGCTTATGATAACGTGCATTATAAAGACAAGCCAGAGGCTTGGAACATGCGTATGGTGCTGGGGATTTCAACGGTGTTGGGTATTATTGGAGTTGTTGCCGCCTTCGGGCTCTTTTACCTTACCGAGCGTGTCTTACACCTCGACCGTGCTCATGCACAGACCATGATGTATTTAAAATTGTCTGTAGCAGGGCATCTAACGATATTCCTTACCCGAACACGAGGACCTTTCTGGTCAATCCGTCCTGCAAAGATTTTATGGATGGCTGTCCTCGGAACACAAATCGTGGCAACATTAATAGCCGTATATGGGATATTTATGACGCCACTTGGCTGGGGATGGGCAGGCTTCGTGTGGGGTTATGCACTGCTTTGGTTTCTTGTGAATGACCGCATAAAATTACTTGCCTACCGGATCTTTGACCGGACAAAATCCAAATCGAAAACCGGCACTGCAGTATTACAAAAAACAGAAGACAAAGCAAGCTCAGCTACTGCAGCAAAGGCTGAACCTAAGCCTGACTCCACGGAAGAACCTAAAGCAGATGCGAAAGCAGAAGCAAAACCGGAACCTGCTAACGATGGCAAAGAAGAACCGAAACAGGACGTCAAGGCTGATGCGAAACCAGCAGATAAAACGGAACCGAAACCTGAAGTAAAAGCAGAGGCAAAAATAGAGCCTGCTAAGGAAAGCAAAGAAGAAACGAAACATAACGTAAAAGAAGAAACGAAACCGGCAGACATAACGGAACCTAAACCCGAAGCAAAAGCAGATACACCGACCGATTTAAATCGGGAGATTGCGAAGCGGGCTTATGAGATTTTTGAAGAGCGGAGCCGTCAAGGTGGGCCTGCCATTAGTGATTGGGAGCAGGCGAAACAAGAGATGGAGAATGATAAATTGAAAGCTGCATCGAACAAAGAAATTAAAGTTGCTGAACCTAAAACAATTGCAAGTAATGAACTTAAAGCTGAAGTTTCAGCCGCAACAACATCGGGAGACAAAGAAGGTGCTAGTCCCAAAAATGAAGAAGCGTCGGCAAATGATTCAACACCGCAGACCGGTCAGCGAGTTCATAAACTCTATCAAGAGTTAGGTCGCGAAGACGTAAAAGAAGCGTATGACTGGGAGAAAGCGGAGAAGGAAAAACATGAACATGAAACGCATGAATAAATAAATATGACCGACCCAAAGTAAGCGCTGGGTATACGCATGTTGCATCCGCAGAATGCGCCGGACCTTCTCGATGGCAAGCTTGAATGGCGGCGCCTTTTTGCAGAAGCCTGGGGAACGTTCCTGCTCGTAGTGGTTGCAGCGGGGGCTGGAGTAGTTGCTGAAAAAAGCAATGGTGCGATAACGTTAGGCATGGCCGTGATTGCTCCAGGACTTATGGTTATGGTCATCATTTATTTTATGGGCGCGGTAAGCAGAGCCCATTTAAATCCGGCCGTTACGCTTGCATTTACATTGCGAAGAAACTTCCCCTGGCGTCGTGTACATTGTTATATTATTGCACAAATAATTGGCGGCATCGTCGCCGCTCTATTTCTCCGCAACCTCTTTGGTACGATAGGATTCCTTGGTGTCACGCACCCTGGAAACGGGGTGGGTAATTTTACAGCACTTGCTATGGAAATATTGCTGACAGCCGGATTGATGAATACTATCCTGGGCACAGCTTCCGGAGCAGCAAGAAACATTGGCTCGAATGGCGCCCTTGCCGCTGGAGGATATATTGCCCTTGCAGGACTTTGGGTAGCTCCAATCAGCGGTTCTTCAATGAACCCGGTTCGCTCCTTCGCACCCGACCTGATTCGTGGTGATCTAAGTACGACATGGATTTATATTGCCGGTCCAATTATCGGAGCCTTTATCGGTGTTGGGTTTGAATTCATTCTTAAAAAAAAGGCAACTGATGCGGGTGCTATTGCTGCACAGGGCACATCCTCTTAAGATTTCAAAAAAAGCTCTTTAAATAAAAAATAATGAAAATATCACCTTTAGCAGGGAAACCGGCTGAACAAAATATATTGGTCAACATTCCGCGCCTTGTTACCGCCTATTACACTGGAAAACCTGATCCATCAGCTACCGCTCAGAAAGTATCCTTTGGAACCTCTGGTCACCGNNCGAAAATCATATTCTTGCCATCACACAAGCCATTTGTCTCTACCGCAAAGAACAAAAAACAGATGGCCCACTGTACCTTGGTTTCGATACGCATGCCTTGTCAGCGTCTTCTTATGCTACAACAATGGAAGTATTGGCAGCAAATAATGTTGAAGTGATGATTGCTACCGGTGATGAATATACACCGACGCCCGTAATTTCACATGCAATTTTAAAATACAATACAGGGCGTAAAAAAGGCTTGGCTGACGGAATAGTCATTACGCCATCTCACAATCCACCGAATGATGGTGGCTTTAAATACAATCCGCCTAACGGAGGCCCTGCGGGGAACGATGTTACGAATTGGATTGAAATAAAAGCCAATGAATTGCTGCGGAACAATCTTCAGGGTATAAAAAGAATTTCTTTTGATAAAGCGGTTAAAGCGTCTACCACACATCGTTATGATTACCTGAATACATACGTCAACGACCTGGGGAATATCATTGACATGGAGACCATTTGCCATGCGAAAATAAAGATGGGTGTTGATCCGCTGGGCGGCGCAGGGGTTCATTATTGGGAACCAATAGCTGAAAAGTATCACCTCGATTTAACTGTGGTGAACAAAATTGTTGACCCCACTTTCAGTTTTATGACTGTTGACTGGGATGGCCAGATCCGTATGGATCCTTCTTCTCCTTATGCCATGCAGCAACTGATAGCGATGAAGGACAACTTTGATATTTCATTTGCCTGCGACACCGATCATGACCGGCATGGTATTGTAACAAAAAGTGCAGGATTGTTAAATCCAAATCATTATTTATCAGTTGCAATTTTTTACCTGCTTCAAAATCGTCCGCAATGGGCAAAAAAATCAGCAGTCGGCAAGACGGTTGTTACCACGCAGCTCATTGACCATATTGCAACAAAACTTAAAAGACAATTGTATGATGTTCCTGTTGGGTTCAAATGGTTCGTTGATGGCTTGCTTGATGGATCACTTTGTTTTGGCGGAGAAGAAAGCGCCGGTGCTTCTTTTTCGAGATTGGATGGAAGTGTATGGACAACAGATAAAGATGGATTTATACCGGCATTATTATCTGCAGAGATCACCGCTAAAACGGGAAGCGATCCCGGTAAAATATATATCAACCTCACCAGGGAATATGGTGTACCTTTCTATGATCGCATTGAAGCAAAGGCGACTCCTGAGCAAAAAGAAAAATTAAAAAACCTCTCTGCTTCGCAAATAAAACACAAGGAACTTGCCGGAGAAAAAATTAAAAGCATTCTTACTAATGCGCCCGGAAATAATGCTTCAATCGGTGGCGTGAAGGTTGTTACAAAGAATGGGTGGTTTGCAGCACGCCCTTCAGGAACAGAAGACATTTATAAAATCTATGCAGAAAGTTTTTTGAAAAAAGAACATTTGAAAAAAATAATTGATGAAGCGCAAAACATTGTTAATGCTGCATTATAGATGAATTAAACGAACTTAATGAAATTACAATTAATACCAGCAGCGCATGAGCTCATATCTAATATGAGGGCCTTTTTTCAAATAGGTGATGCCAAACTTAAGCACTCAAATGAAGAACCGCTCAGGGAAGAATTATTCAGTTCTGACCAGATGGAACGATTTGGCAAAACACTNNAAATTAAGCACTAACCCTGCAAAAGATCATTTGCTGAAACGGTTAGCAAACAATGAAACTACTTTACAGGAGGTGCGCAAGCTCCTCACAGATTCCATCAAAAGGAAATACCAGGTTACACCCGCGGGTGAATGGCTGATAGATAATTTTTACCTTGTAGAAGAACATATTCGCATTGCTAAAACACATTTCCCAAAAAATTACAGTGAAGATCTTCCCCAATTATCAGATGGAAATTCAACGGGGCAAACCCGTAGTTATGATATCGTTCTCCAGATTATTTCTCATAGTGACGGGCAAATAGATATGGAAAGCCTGGGTAATTTTGTGAAGGCGTATCAAACAGTTACTCCTTTAAAATTAGGAGAATTGTGGTCCATACCGCTTATGCTGCGCCTGGCGTTGATTGAAAATATCAGGCGGGTTTCTGCACGTATCGCTATTGATAAAGTTGACAGAAATCTTGCTGATTACTGGGCGGAAAAAATGATTGCTACTACGGAGAAAGCCCCAAAAAATCTCATCCTGGTTATAGCAGATATGGCAAGGTCCAATCCGCCGATTGTAAGCGCATTTGTATCTGAATTAATTCGCCAGTTGCGTGGTAAAGGCCCTGACCTTGGGCTGGTGCTTAACTGGATAGAACAGCAATTATCAGGAAGCGGACTCACCAGCAATGAACTGGTGAATGCAGAAAACCAGAAGCAAGCTGCAGACCAGGTTTCAATGAGCAACAGTATCGGGAGCCTCCGTTTACTTGGCGCAATGGATTGGCGTGAATTTGTTGAAACGCACAGCATTGTTGAACAAATTTTATTGGAAGACAATGCAGGAACTTATGGTTTAATGGATTTTACTACCCGCGACCGGTACCGGCATGCCGTAGAACTAATTGCAAAACAAAGTACCTCAAGTGAGCAGGACGTTGCCCGAATAGCTATACAGCTAATGCACGAAAATACTTCGTCGGATGGTGATGACCAGCGTGCTGCACATGTTGGCTACTACCTGATAGACCATGGAGTAACGCAAACAAAAAAATTGGCTAAGATGCGTGAATCAGGTGCTGAAAGAATGAAGCACTCTATCAGGAGACATGCATTCCTTGCCTATTCAATTTGTATTTTGTTGATAACATTTGTTATTGGCGGAGTTATTCTATTAATAGCAGACTCAGATACAAAGAACACGTGGCTTCTTGTAGTAATTACTTTGCTTACGTTGCTATGCGCAAGCCAGTTGGCGATATCGGTTGTCAATTTTTTTGCTACACTGTTGGTAAAGCCCAATTTGCTGCCGAGGATGGATTACTCCCACCAAATTCCTGATAATGCCGCTTCAATGGTTGTAATTCCTGCAATGCTTACTACTGTCGAAGAAATAGAAAACCTGGTTGAAGCGCTGGAAGTTCGTTTTCTTGCAAACAGGCGGNNGAAACACTACCCGCTGACGGGTTACTTTTAGATACTGCAAGGAATGGAATCGAAGCGCTTAATAAAAAATACCAAAGAGAGAATGATGATTTGTTTTTTCTTTTTCATCGCCCCCGAAAATGGAATCCAGGTGAGAAAATGTGGATGGGTTATGAAAGAAAGCGTGGTAAACTTTCTGATTTAAATGCCTTGTTAAGGGGTAGTATTTCAAAAGAACACTTTTCACTTATTACAGGAGATCAATCCATTTTTCCTAAAATAAAATATGTAATTACATTAGATGAAGATACGCAACTGCCTCTTAGCTCTGCCTGGAAATTAATCGGAACTATGGCTCATCCGTTAAATCGTGCCTGGTACGATAAAAGAAAGAAACGCGTAACAAAAGGCTATAGCATTCTGCAACCAAGGATAACAGTTAGTTTACCTGACATAACCGGTTCTTTATATGCCAGGATGCATGGAAATGAGCCGGGCATTGATCCCTACACCCGTGCATCATCTGATGTTTACCAGGATTTATTTGGAGAGGGTTCTTTTATTGGCAAAGGAATTTACGAAGTAGATATGTTTCAGAAAGTACTTGATGGAATATTTCTTNNGCATTCTGAGCCATGATTTGCTGGAAGGTTGTTATATAAGGTCTGGATTACTCAGCGACGTACAATTGTTTGAAAAATACCCAACGACTTATAGCGCAGATGTGAAAATGCGGATACGCTGGATTCGGGGTGACTGGCAGATTTTTTCATGGATTTTACCATGGGTAAAGGGGCCCGCCAAACGCTTGAATAAAAATCCCATTTCAGCATTATCAAAATGGAAAATCTTTGACAACATACGGCGAAGCCTTGTACCACCGGCCCTTACAGCTTTAATTTNNCGTCAGGAAGCCTAAAGATGTTGTTTTAAGATACCATATCAAAAATTCCCTTGGCAACCTTCGCGATATCACAATCAAAACCTTATTCACATTAATATGTCTTCCCTACGAAGCTTATTCGAATGGCAAAGCAATAGGTCGCACACTTTGGCGCATGTTAATCAGCAGGAAAAAATTACTGGAATGGAATCCTTCTTCTTATAATGTAAAAACAAATACAAAAAGTTTACGATCATCTTATGATGCCATGTGGATTGAACCGTTTTTAACGATCACCATTTTAGCTTTTTTGGCAATTTACTTCCCCGCAAAATTATTAATAGCAGGCTCAGTACTCGTGTTATGGTTTATATCACCCTTTGTTTCCTGGTTTACAAGTAAACCTTTAGAGAAACAGGTCACACAACTTAGCGAGGAACAAAATATTTTCCTTCAAAAACTGGCGAGGAAAACCTGGAGTTTCTTTGAACATTTTGTTGTAATTGGAGACAACTGGTTACCTCCAGATAATTTCCAGGACCAACCTGTTGAACAAATTGCACACCGTTCGTCTCCCACCAACATAGGATTGTCATTGTTGGCCGGTTT